>JBEIQF010000231.1:0-5707 GCA_040376635.1 Halobacteriovoraceae bacterium | reverse complement strand
TTCAAACACCTTCTTCAGGAATTCTTTTCCTTTGGCACTATAAGTTTCTTTCGGCATTTTGAGATTCGAACAGCTTTCAGTGAGTCCATAATGACAAGCTCGCTTACTGAACATGTACGCAGATAGTTCTTCTTTATTCTGCTTCATGATTCTTGAAAGTGACCGGCACGCATATGACTCAAATCCATCACATGACTTTGTGAGATAAGTTAATCCTTCTTTGCCTTTTCCTTTGGCAAGCATGGCAGTCCCTGCAAACGTACACCCCTTCATAAGTTCTTTCTTGCAAAGAGCGTCCCCTAATGTGATCGCATTGTCCCATTGTGACGTCTTGATGAAGAATGCATTTAGATTCTCACATGAAGGAAGGTCCCCTTTTGAACATTGCTGTTGGAGAATAACTTCTTCATTCGCAGCGAATGAGATTGTGGTCGCAAGAAGGAAGAAGAGAATCATTTGAATCATTAAGGACACCCTGTTTTGCTCATGGACTGAAGAATCGCATTTTCTAAGACAGCATTAGTCTGAGGAAGAAACTTTTTCTTCTCCTCGCAACTGAGTTCATCTGATTCAAGAAGGGCAAGAATCAAAAAGTGCTGAGGAGACGGTTTTGCAGCAAACTCATGAATATGTTCACTTGAAACTTTCTTCTTCCGGACAAGAGTCGCCCAAACATAAGTTTGATAGAGTTCATATTCAACTTTTGATGGGAAATTATCAGGAACTAGCCGGATCATTTCAGAAACCATCTCATTTTCAAGATGAGGACCATGAATAATATCTGAAGCGATATCGTAACGGGCCTTATTCACCTTAAATAAGTCTCTAACTACTTCGACAGGTAAAGACGGATTAGCAAGAACCTTACGCTGAAGAGCACCGTCACCTGTCTCCAGAAGTTTTTTTAATTCAATGACAGATGTTTGAGGTTTTTCAGCTGCAGCTAAATTTTGTCGTTCTTCCATCTTGTGAAAAACATAGAATCCCATGATGAAAAGAACGATCAGATAAAAAGCAGAGAGTTTCGACAGGAGTGCTCTTTTCTTTTGGATAAGAAAAAACACATGTTCAACAAGGCCACCCAGAATGGCACCAATCAACGCATACACAGGTACAAATAAAAACCCTATGGCCGCAGTGGAATTGGTAGATGTGAAAATTCCATAAAGAAGATAGGCCGTGCTTAACAGAGCACCAATCAGGATGGGCGAGTACTTAAGTTTGGAAATCATGTCTAAAGTATGTAGGACTCGCAGAGGATTGGAAAACAAAAAAACCTGAATTTAACGCGAAGTGAATATCGTTTCCTCATGTAGAATTTCAGAGCATGCTCAAACTCATTCTGATCATTCTTCTATTCGTTTCACAGGCCGAGGCCAATCTTCGTCCCATGCGATCCAATAAACCACTTTATGAATGGGGTGTGGTTGGTGGTTCTGCCTTTGTTCCGGACTACCCTGCCTCTGATCAGGGAAGAATCAGAACACTCGTCGTGCCTCAATTTCGATACCGTGGACTCCGTCTACGTTCAGATGAAGAAGATAGTTTTAAAGCACGTTTTCTTAACAATCATGAGTATGGATTTGATCTGAGTGGTTCTGGGGCCTTCGCTGCAAAATCCGATAAGAATGATGCCAGAAAAGGTATGAAAGATCTTGATTGGATGGGAGAACTCGGCCCACGCTTTTATATCTTTCTCGTGAAAACTGAAAAGCTCTGGGTGAGATTATTTTTTCCAGTCCGCATGGCATTTTCTACGGATCTGCAAAGTACAACTTATCAAGGTCTCGTCTTTGCACCTTCCTTCAATACTCGTTATTACTTTGATGAGAGTAAGTTTAATTCTATTATCTTCAGTATGGGACGAACGCATACTACGCATCAGGTTCAGGAATTTTATTATGAGGTCGAAAGGAAGGACGCAACTCCCGATCGTCCTGAGTATCATGCTGAGTCTGGTTACATGGGCTCAAACGCGGCACTTGCCTATATTTATGAAAAAGAAAAACTTGGTGTTTATATTGGTGCGGGCGTGAATAGTTATAAAGGTGCAGCTAACGCAGGCTCGCCACTGCATAAGGCCGATTATACATTCGCTGCGTTTGTTGGATTGAGTTATTTGTTTTATCAGTCTGAAGAAAGAGGATTTCAGTAACATCAAATTTTCTTAAATACTTTCTATAGCTCCCCTTAAATTGACGTTCTCCTTCACGAGTGACTTAATCGGTCACCCCACGGAGGCACGCTATGCTAACGAACAGAATCTTTACTTTTTTCCTTTTACTACTTCTCTTTTCACAGAACGCTCTCGCACTCAATCTTCAAGGATATCGTTTTACGGATTCGTATCGATACGCAATCCTTGATGATGGTTTGAAAGAAAAGTTTGATGGAAGATACGTATTTACAACGAGTATCTCTCACACGAATTCTCCTTTCTACTACAGTGACAGAAACCTGAATGACCTGAAACGAGAGATTATTGATTACAATAATATTCTCACAGCGGGATTCAGTTATTACCTGTCTGATAAAATCTCTGTCGGAGTTGACTTAAATGCTGTTCACAATGAAGTGGCAGGCGAAAGCTATACAACGATGGCCGATTCAGTCATCAAGTCTCGTATCGCATTGATGAAGGGTGAAACGTATTCATTCTCCCTGAACCCACAAGTTTTCATCCCGACAGGGTCAGGTGATAACTTCACAACGATGGGATCGGTTTCAGGCGGACTGAGTGTAGTCGGTGAAAAATCTTTCAATAGATTCCATCTTCTGGCTTCGGTTGGTGGTTTCTCATCCAAGAATAACCGCTTCGCTGAAGTTGATCACAGACAACTCCTTCTTTCTCAATTGGGTCTCTCGTATGACCTGAATGACAAATGGAACGTGAATGCTGAGACCTACCGAAACTTCCCGCTCGTGAATGATAAACTTCAGGATCACGGGCAGTATCTTTTGTCAGCAAAACACAAAACCCATAAGAATTTCTCCACTTACTTCGGTGGTGGTGCTTCTGGAGTCGAAGAAGTTCAGCGAAACACTTACCTACTCTTCGTTGGTCTTAAGTTTCATGAAAGTGCTGCCCCAGTCGTAGCTGCCATCAGCACGGCACAAGCAGCTCCGATGAGAGAAGCTCCGACTGTTTACTTTGATCACAACTCAAGCTCCCTTAACCAGGAGCAGGAAGAGATGCTAAACAGCTTAGTTGGCAGGTTCTCAAACGCGAGACAAATTTCAATTGAAGGTTACGCAAGTAAACCAGGGTCAATCCCCTACAACCAGGCCTTGAGTGAAAGGCGTGCCTCTGCTGTGAAAAACTACTTTGCCAAACAAGGTGTTGCCGAAGAAAAGATGACAACATTTGGCTTCGGAGAAGTTTTTGAGCAGGATCCTCTTGAGAGTAACAACCGCAGAGTAAAATTTGTCATCCAGAGTAAGGAGTAAGATATGAAACTGATTATCCTCATGTCATTGTTAGTTGTAAGCTGTGGAAATCCACATATCAGTTCTAAAGAACCACCTCAGCAGATGGTTTCTCCTGTCCAGCCAACTGAAGAAACAGGTTGTGAGGAACAGGCGCAGGAACAACAACAGCAGCAGGATGAATACAATCTCATTCAGGACAGCGAAGTTTTGAAGCTTGCAAAATGTAAAGAGAATGAGGTTGTAGTTGATAAAGCAGAAAACAAAACCACATGGAAGTTCGATCGGCCAATGATGGCCTGGGGAACGAATATGCCATTCAAGTCAAAGTCGAAACTCGAACTTTTTAACTGCAAGGAAGAGACTCTGAAAGAGTTTAATCTGAGTGGTGAGCAAAAGCAGGTGGGATACTCAACTTTGACTGATGAGGTCTGCAGCGTATCTCTGACTAAGCTTTAGTCTCCACATGATGTTTTGGTAGTCTCACCTGAAACGTCGAGCCTACGCCCAACTTACTTTCTACTGAGATCTGGCCTCTCATTGCAGTCACAATTTGTTTTGTAATGTAGAGGCCTAATCCTAATCCACTGATGTCATTCGCATTAACTGCTCTCTCAAATCGATCGAAAATTTTAATCTGATCAAGATTTGAAATCCCTATCCCCTGATCTGATACTGTCAAAATAACATTGTCTTCATCAGTATCGATCAAGACTTTGATTGGTAGATTGTTCCCGTATTTAATCGCATTGGTGAGAAGATTTGTCACAACCTGCTCCAATCGCATCCTATCCCATTCACCTACAGCGTTTACGCAATAAGGGATTTCTGGAAGGGAATATGATGACTTCGTAAATTGATTACTCAATCGACTAATCACATCTGTTACGAGTTCACACAAATCCACTTTCTCATATTCAAAGGTTAGTTTGCCGGTACGAATACGGGCCACATCAAGCATGTCATCAACAAGTCTTGATAGTCTTGAAACTTGTTTATCAGTGAGTTCGAGGAAAGCTTCAAAGCGCGCTGGGATGTCTTTCAACTCATCTTTCTTGATCTTACGTTTCTGTAAATCAGACTGAAGTTTTAGAGTCGTAAGAGGTGTTTTTAATTCGTGTGAAGCAATAGATAAGAATTCATCTCTGGCATGTAAGGCTTCTGAGGTATTGAGTTCTGCCATTTTTCGGTCATGAATATCAATAACAGCACCGGCGAATCCGTTGAATTCGCCATTTTCATCATAGCGTGGATTACCGGCATCAATACACCAATGATATTCACCGTTCTTTTGTTTCAAAAGGTATTCGGCATAAAAAGATTTCTGAGCTTTGGAAGCTTCCCTGAAAGTTCTTTCGGCCAATTCCATGTGATCCGGATGAGTCATCTCTAGCCACCCGTACCCAAGTCCTGTAGCAGGAGTCTGGCCGGTGTTCTCATACCACTGATTGCTGAGATAACTGCAGTAACCGTCTTTCTCCGTGATCCATAACATGGCCGGCGAAGTATCAACGTTCTTTTCAAATTTTATCTGAGCTTCTTTTGCATCTTGAATATCAGTACACGTACCGAACCAGTATGTGATCTTTCCGTCCTGGTCCTTGAAAGGTGTTCCCCTCACTTTGAACCAACGAAATTCTCCATCATGTTTACGGATTCGATATTCAGTATCGTATGGATGTAAGCCCTCAACAGCACCTTTCCAGTGTTCTGCCGTTTTTTTTCTGTCGTCGGGATGAATGACTTTATCAAGCCAATTCATTCCCAATTGCTGAGTTTCATCCATGCCTGTGTATTCAACCCACTGTCGGCTGAGATAGTCACAAGAGCCATCAGGACGAGCAGTCCACACAAGTTGTGGTAATGCTTCTCCGATCTGTTTAAAGCGCATCTCACTTGATTTAAGAGCTTCTTCTGAGATTTTTTTATCGGTGATATCAAATGTCAAACCAACTAAGAGTATAGGTTGTCCCTGATTATCATAACGGGCCTGACCTTTAGAATTGATCCAACGGACTTCACCGTCTGGTGTGACAATTCTATAGACGTCATCGTAAGGTTTCCCGGATTTAACAGCGCCTCTAAGAACTTCCCTTGCATGAGTGCGATCTTCGGGGTGAATGAAGTGGTCAATTGCATCGTCAGTCGTTCCCTCTTCATTTGAGTACCCAAAAATTTTCTTAGCTTCTTCGGAGAAATGTATTTTTGAAGTGATGAGATTCACTTCCCAGGATCCCATCTTAGCACTTGAGAGTGCAAGCTCTAAACTCTGCTGACTCTC
>JBEIQF010000391.1:0-3011 GCA_040376635.1 Halobacteriovoraceae bacterium | reverse complement strand
GGGGACTTGATCACGGTACGTGGTCGGTACTGAAACACATGTATCCTAAGGCCGACATTCCGGTTCTTCAGATGTCGATTTATATGGAACAGCCTCCTGAGTATCACGTGAAAGTGGGCGAGGAGCTCAGAAAGCTTCGTGAGAAAGGTGTTTTGATTGTGGGAAGTGGGAATATCGTGCACAACCTTCGAAAGATTGTCTGGGATCCGAATGCTAAGGCGTACGACTGGGCGATTGAATTTGATGAATACGTAAAACAGAAAATCATCCAGCGTGATTTTAAATCACTCACCCATGAAGCGATGACAACAACAGCAGGAAAACTTTCTATCCCAACTCCGGATCACTGGTATCCGTTACTCTACACACTTGGTGCTTCAGAAAAAAATGATGAAATGAAATTTGAGTATTCTGAAATGCAGAATGGATCTATTTCAATGAGATGTGTAAGTTTCGGGATGAAGTCTTAAGTAAGACTCCATCCCTAATCCTTAGTGAAGCGAAGCTGATCGGTCGCTTGTCTTCTTCTGAGCAGGACGAGAAGCTGCGGTTATGTCCTGGCCCATAAAACTCAAAATCTCTTCAGTAATAATATCTGCGTGAGTCCATGGAATACCATGAGATCCACCCGGAATGACTTTTAGAGAACAGTTAAGTTTTTCAGCAAGAAGTTTACCTGTGATATCGAATGGCAGGATTTCATCTGCATCACCCTGGATCACGTGACAAGGAATGGTAATCTTCGGAAGGTCATCTCTGAAATCGGTGAGCCATGTATCTACACATTTCAGGAATGCGATCGGTGAGCTTGAGCTTGCGAGGTTAAAGTCTGCACGGATTTTTTCATCCGACAGAGGTTTACCGAGAAGCTTACTCGTGTTGTAGAATTTTTTCAGGAAGTCAGTCACGAAGGAGTAACGATCTGTTTCGATGGCCTTCTTGAATCCTTCAAACACTTCCTGGCCCACACCATCTTCGTTATCTGCTGTCTTTAAAATGAATGGTGGAATCGGAGCAACAAACACTGCGCGCGAAATTCTATCTGAGCCAAAATTACTCAAATAACGGGCAATTTCCCCCGTACCCATTGAGTGACCCACGAGTGTTACATCGCGCAGATCAAGTTCAGTGAGGAGAGCGTTGAGATCGCTTGCGAATGTATCGTAGTCGTATCCTGCAGATGGTCTCGATGATAGACCAAAACCACGACGGTCATATGTAATTACGCGATAACCTTCATTGAGAAGTACTGCTTCTTCTTTTTCCCACGCTGTGCCGGAAAAAGGATAGCCGTGAATCATCAGGATGATTTCTCCTGCGCCATGATCCTCGAAGTGAATTTTAATGTCCTGCGAATTTTCCTGACCTACGGTAACAAAAGGCATAACTTCTCCTTTGCTTTTGTCTAACCGTAGTTAGTAGCAAAGGTGCGGCCATGACTCTCTAAATCAGTTGTTTACTTTTTTTTCTTAACTGATTGCACGTAAGCGTAAATAGAAGGGATGTCATCTTTAAACTTAGGAAGAGGTCTCATCGCTTTAGTTTTTCTCTTAGGAACAAAACCTGCAGGAAGTGGCTCAGGATATTTTCCCGTCATCACTTTCGCTGTCATGACTGAAAGAGGAGCATCGACAACTTCAGGTCCTAATGAACCTTTCATATTGGGATCACGGTTGTGACATTGAATGCATGTAGAAAGCCAGATGCGTTTTCCTTTATTGATATCAACTTGAGAAAACACAGCTTGAGATAAAAGTAACGTCAGGAGGAGGACTGATTTTTTCATGACATTATTATAGCCAATTATTGTCCAAAGAAAAAGGGCCCCTTGCGGGGCCCGGTAAATTATTTTTCACATGCACCAATGTAGTCCTCATCATGATGCTTATGTCCGTTGAGACCTGGACAAGCAATGATGATAGTGTGTGGAATGCCACTCGCTGGTTCGTGACATACTTTTACCTTCACAACTTTTTTTGTTTCTTTCTTAGATACAAGTTTTGTTACATAAAGGTATCGCTCATCCAGGTTTGCACACTTGGCCTGAATAGCTTCTTGGATTGTTGGAGGATTCTCTGACGAACTGCCACCGGTTGATCCACCTGAAGTTCCGCCAGTCGATCCGCTCGTTGAACCGCCAGTAGAGTCACCAGTAGTGCCCCCTGCAGTACCACCAGTAGTAGAACCATCTGTGCCACCTGTTGTTCCGCCAGTTGTTCCTCCAGTAGATGATCCATCAGTTCCTCCAGTTGTTTCTCCCGTTGTTGATCCACCAGTAACACCACCAGATGTCGTCCAACCTTCTGGCATGTAATCAGGGTTCGCAATACATGCAGCGAAGATCATTGTTTCTGAATCTGGTGCAGATTCATTGTAAGCAGGCTGACAATAAGTCAGTTGCGAACAAGCGTTTTCGTCTTGGGCCTCGGCACAATAAGCATCAATCCCGTCGATGAACTCTTCCGTAGGATAGTACTCTTCGGGGTTACATGCAGACACTATCACACATAGTGAGATGAGGAGTCCGGTCTGGCCCAGTTTCTGTGACATGAATTTCATACAATTGCTCCGTAGAGCGTAAGGTGTCGTTAGAAGTTTTTCCTAAACTTCAGGTCCGTACCTTGCGGATTTTCCCTATCTTGTTCATCCATAAACGTTCAGCTTCAACATACGTCCAACAACAAAAATTCGGGAAAAAATTTGTCTGAAGAAATTTTAAGTCTAATTCGGAGACGCAAATAGCAAATGAGAAAGAGACCTCTTTACGAGCTTTTGCATCTCTATCGGGCCTAAACAAGTCTCATTTTTTTACTGTTTAATGCCATCTTTTAGGGCCCATATTCGGATGTTCATAGGCCATGTGATTTGACGAGTTTTAGCATCACCCCAGGCGACTTCGATATCTTTAAAAGCAGACTCGATTTTTTCCGTGCTGTTGGATTTGAGATACGTCTGAAGGGCTGACCATGTTTTGAGATAACCGGAGAATTGCTCATAACTCCAGTCAATCG
>JBEIQF010000021.1:0-18101 GCA_040376635.1 Halobacteriovoraceae bacterium | reverse complement strand
GTTGGAACAGGCGCATTCATTCTTCCTAAGTTTGAACAGACTTCTATGATCACTTACGTTCGTAACCCAAAATTCCGTGAGAAGTTTTATCCTTCTGAAGGTGAAGAGGGTGATGACAAGCTAGGACTTCTTGCTGATGCCGGTAAGAAACTTCCACTCGTTGATAAGATCAATGTCCACATCATCGTTGAATCTCAGCCGAAATGGTTATCATTCCAAAAAGCTAAAGATGATCTTCTTGAAGTTAAAGACGTAAACATTCCTCAGACAATCAATGAGAATAAAGAACTTCGTCCTGAGCACAAAGAGAAAGGCATCCGTCTTCTTATGAAGCCAATGCTTGATGTGACTTACTTCGCATTCAACCACGAAGAAAAACTTTTCCAGAATAAAAAACTTCGTCAGGCAATGAACCTTGCTTACGACAGAGCTGGTTACAACAAGATGTTCCACGAGAACACTGCGTTTGAAGCACAAGGTGCTGTTCCTCCTGGTCTTGGTGGTCAGAGAAAAGAATTCAAGAACCCATATACTAAGTATGATCTTGAACAAGCGAAGAAACTTCTTGCGGAAGCTGGATACCCAGGTGGTAAAGGTCTTCCAACAATTGTTGTTCAAACACGTTCAGATACAATCGCTCGCCAGCAGGTTGAATTCTTCGAGAAATCGATGGAAAAAATCGGTATCAATATCGACGTTGGTATGAACACTTGGCCTGAACTTGTTAACAAAGTAACGAAGAAGCAGCACCAGATGTACACAATGGCATGGGGTGCGGATTATCCGGATGCTGAAAACTTCCTTGGTCTTCTTTACTGTCCAAACCAGTCACCTGGTTCAAACGGTGCGAACTACTGTAACCCTGAATTCGATGCGATTTATAAGACAGCAACAATCATGCAAGATTCTCCGGAGCGTACAGCTCAGTATGAGAAGCTTAATGAAATGTCTGCTCTTGATGTTCCATGGATCTTCGGTTTCCACAGAACTGATATCTACCTTGCTCAGGCATGGCTAAAAAACTTCAAGCATATGGAATTCAACCACACTCAGTTCCAGTACCTGAATGTTGATCTTGAAGTGAAAAAACAGTTAATCAAGAAATTCTAGGAAATAGATGATCAAGTATATTGTTAGAAGGCTCTTATATCTCATCCCGGTTCTACTCGGGGTGAGTTTTATTATTTTCGTGCTGTTCAACCTGGTTTCAGGTGATCCGACTGCGGTTCTTCTTGGTAAGAATGCAACAGCAAGACAGATGGCAGATCTGCGTGAACAGCTCGGACTCAATAAGCCGCTATTTGATCAATACCTTGATGTCGTTAAGTCTGCTTTCACTTTTGACTTTGGTCACTCTTGGGCAACAAAGCAGGAAATTAAAGAGATGATTCTTCAGGGCGCTTATCCGTCTCTTTGTCTTTCTCTTCCAGCTTTCGTGATTGCTACAATTCTTTCTCTCATCATTTCTCTCGTGGTGGCCTTCTATCGCGGTAAGGGAATTGATTTAACTGTTCGTGTTCTTTGTATTGCAGGCCAGTCGATTTCAGCTCTGGCCTACATTCTCTTCTTCCAATATTTCTTCGCTTACAAAATGGGCTGGTTTGAGATTTCAGGATTTGAATTCGGATTCCCGGATTTTGTTCCCTTCGTTGCATTACCGGCGATCATTTTCATCCTTCTAAGCTTAGGTCCGGATGTTCGTTTCTTCCGTACTGTCATCCTCGATGAAATTTATCAGGACTATGTTCGTACTGCTCGTGCAAAAGGTCTTGGAGAGATTCCGATTCTTTTGAAGCATGTTCTAAGAAACGCGCTGATCCCAATCATTACTTATGTCGTGATTCAGATTCCTACTTTGATTCTCGGGGCTCTTCTTCTTGAGAACTTTTTCAGTATCCCAGGACTCGGTGGTATTACGCTTAATGC
Source organism: Halobacteriovoraceae bacterium (assembly GCA_040376635.1). Taxonomy (GTDB): domain Bacteria; phylum Bdellovibrionota; class Bacteriovoracia; order Bacteriovoracales; family Bacteriovoracaceae; genus Peredibacter. The sequence goes on along the minus strand of JBEIQF010000021.1, from coordinate 16,175 downwards.
TCTGAACTCTTCAGATTTTCCAGTCATCAAAGCGATGGCGATTCTCTCGAGCGTTCTCTATATCATCCTGAGTCTTTTGACAGATGTTCTCTATACAATCGCTGACCCTAGAGTGAAGTTGAAATAATTATGAAAGAAAATTCTTTGTGGAAAGACGCATTTAAAAGATTAATTCAGGACAAGATGGCCCTGTTCTCAGTTGTCATCGTCGCTGCCTATTCTTTGATCGCAATTCTGGCAGCTACCGGTCTAATCGCTTCAGACTGGGCGAACGAAGTAGGCGGGGCAAACCTTCCTCCTAGTAGCGAGCACCTTTTTGGAACAGACATGTTCGGAAGAAGTGTCTTCGCGAAAGTTATCCGTGGTACTCAGATCGCAATGTCAGTTGGTCTCGCAACTTCATTGATCGCGATTCCAATCGGTGTATTCCTGGGTGCCCTTGCCGGTTACTTCGGCGGATGGGTTGATGATTTCATTACATGGCTTTATACAACGTTTTCTTCAATTCCAAATATCATGCTCCTCATCTCAATCACGATGATTCTTGGTAAAGGAATTTTTGCTGTTTACATCGCACTTGGAGCGACTAGCTGGGTGACTCTTTGCCGTCTTATTCGTGGTGAAGTGATGAAACATAAAGAACGTGAATATGTTCAGGCGGCCGGTGCGATTGGTGGCGGACATTTCCGTAAGCTATTCCTGCACATCCTTCCGAACGTTACTCACATTGTAATCATCAACACGTCATTACAGTTTCAATTCGCAATCAAATCAGAAGTTATTCTTTCTTATCTTGGCCTTGGTGTTCAGGGTGAACCAAGCTGGGGAACAATGATCGATGATGCGAAACTTGAACTTTCTCGTGGCGTCTGGTGGCAGTTAGCTGCTGCTACGACAGCGATGTTCCTAGTTGTACTTGCATTCAATCTTCTTGGGGACGCATTACGTGACTCCCTTGATCCAAAGCTAAAAGGAAAATAGTCATGACGACACCTCTACTAAGCGTTAAGGACCTTGTAGTTGAGTTTCAGACCGGCGAAGGAATCGTTCGTGCTGTAAACAACATTTCATTCGACATCCCGGCCGGTAAGACAATCGGTATCGTGGGAGAGTCGGGTTCAGGTAAGTCTGTAACGTCGCTTGCAGTGATGGGATTACTTCAGAAGCCAGCAGCTAAAATTCCACAAGGCCAGATTCTATTCGAAGGTCAGGATCTTTTGAAATTCAATGAATCTCAAATGAGAGATATCCGTGGGAATCAAATTTCAATGATTTTCCAGGAACCGATGACAAGCTTGAACCCGGTGTTCAAAGTTGCTGATCAGATTGCTGAAACAATCCGCATTCATAAAAATGTATCAAAGAAAGAAGCATGGGACCGTGCTGTTGACCTGATGAACCAGGTGGGAATTCCTAATCCCGCGGCGTCAGCTCACAAATACCCGCATGAAATGTCTGGTGGTCAGAAACAGCGTGTGATGATCGCCATGGCGATCGCCTGTGAACCGAAACTTCTTATTTGTGATGAACCTACAACAGCTCTCGACGTAACAATCCAGAAGCAGGTTCTTGATCTTCTTCATAACCTTCAGCAGAAGCACCACATGAGTATGATGTTCATTACTCACGATCTTGGTGTTATCGGTGATATCGCTGATGACGTTGTGGTGATGTATCGCTCGAACGTTGTAGAAAAAAATAATGCGAAAGAAATTTTCTATACAGCGAAGCACCCTTATACAAAGGGTCTTCTTGCTTGCCGTCCTAAGCTCGGTGCAAATCCACGTCGCTTGTTAACTGTAAGTGACTTCATGGATGAGCATGGAGTAGAGAAGCACGTTTCTCCAGAGAGAGTTGTCGTGTTTGAAAAAGAATCAGAAGACAAAGCAAGACAGAGTGATGTGCTTCTTGAAGTGAAAAACCTTGTAACCCAGTTCCCGATTAAAGGTGGAATGTTCGGTCGCACTGTTGATCATTTCAAAGCTGTGAACGATGTGAGTTTCACTTTGAGAAAAGGCCAGACTCTCGGTCTCGTTGGTGAGTCAGGTTGCGGTAAGACGACTCTAGGTCGTTCAATTCTTCGTCTGGTTGAGCCATCTTCAGGAAGCATCATCTATAACGGAAAAGATATCACGCACGTTTACGCTGAAGAGCTTCGTCTTCTTCGTCGTAAAATGCAGATCATTTTCCAGGATCCATATTCATCACTTAACCCGCGTATGACTGTTTCTGAGATTCTTACTGAACCTCTGAACATCCATAACGTTGGCTCTTCAAGAAAAGAGCGCCTCGATATGGCGAAAGAACTTTTCCAAAAAGTGGGAATGCCAGCGGCTCAACTGAATCGTTACCCGCATGAGTTCTCAGGTGGTCAGAGACAGCGTATTTGTATTGCGCGAGCGCTTATGCTTCGTCCGGAATTTGTTATCTGTGATGAATCAGTGTCAGCTCTCGATGTGTCGATTCAGGCGCAGGTTTTGAACCTTCTTCTCGATCTTCAGCAGGAGTTTGGTCTTACTTATGTCTTCATTTCGCACGATCTTTCGGTTGTGAATTTCATCGCTGATGAAGTGGGAGTGATGAACAAAGGGAAGATTATCGAGATGGATAAGGCTTCGAACATCTACAAAAATCCAAAAGAGGATTATACAAGAGCGCTTCTTTCGGCGATTCCGAAAGGCGAAGTTAAAAATAATCTTCAATCTCTGGTTTAAGAAATAAAAAAAGCCCCTCGATGAGGGGCTTTTTTTTTATGCTTTTTTATAAGGTTTGATCATCGAGTAAATCTTCAGGAAGATTAAGCTGCATCCAGCTCCCCAATAAACATTCAGATTCCAGTCCCAGTGAAGAACTTGCGTGTTTAAAAACACACCGCTCATTCCGCAAACGTAGGCACCAATAACCGAAGCAGGTGTTAACTGATACGGGAAGAAACGTTTGATGATCACTTTTGAGAGGAAGAGACCAAGGAGAGTTCCTCCGGTCCAGCTTTGTGCTTTAAGACCGAGATAAAGAAGTCCTTCTGATTTTGAAGCAATGATTGCGATCGTGAGAATTCCGCAGCCCCAAACGATAGAATCAATGAGTCCGTAGAACTTCATTTTCTTCGGGTCACGCTTAGGGAAGATATCGTTATATGAAGTCGCGCATAGAGCGTTGATTGTTGAATCAAGTACAGACATTGTTGCAGCTAGTACACCAGCCACCATGATTCCGCGAAGACCGAGAGGGAAGTAATTCACAATAAAGTGAGGGAAGAGGTAATCAGCACCTTTCACTTCCGGCATCGGATGAGATTGGTAGTAGGCCCAGAGAAGAGATCCAACGCTGAGGAAAAGAAGTCCTACTGCGATTGAAATAAATGATGAGAAGAAAATCGCCATCTGGCCGTGCTTAAGTTTTTTATTTGCGGTGATTCGTTGTGCGAAATCCTGATCCACACCGTGAGTCGACATATCAAACAGAAAACCACCGGCAATACCAATAACGAATGGCCATGGATTCGTGAAATTTAAGAATGACGTTTTACCTGCTGCCTGAGCAAGAGACATCATATCACCCCAGCTTTGACCGCCAGTTTTTGGAATCAGATAGTGAGCGAGTAAACCACCGATGATAAAAAGACTCATTTGAAGCATGTCAGTTCGAACAACAGCTTTAAGACCACCGATCTGGATGTAGACAAGTGTAAGAGCAACTACTGCAGCAAGACCGATATAGATATTTACCCCAAAGAATGTCGCCACCATGATGGAACCTGAAAAGAGGCGCACACCAACAGACACAACTTTACTGAGTGAATAGAAGATAGCAACAGCACGCTGGCCTGATGGCAGGCCGGTTTCTTTTGCCATGACTTCGTAGATCGTAAGACCTTTGTCATAAACTTTTGGAAGGAAAACAACGGCGATGACAAAACGTGCAGCAATAGCACCCATGTAAATCTGGATAAAGGTAAAGTCACCTTTGAAGGCCACTGCCGGGATCCCAATGAAGGTAAGGGCGGATACTTCAGTCGCGATAATGGAACAGATGGATTCGAGAAAAGTAAGCGATTTATTCGCCATATACTTTTCCTGAGCAATCTCCTCGGGCGTTTTTAAGTCGCTTTCGTGCATGTCATCTTTGGACTTGATGGCGATCCCAAACACCAAAACGACATAACCAACGATAAAAATCCAATCGACTAGCTGAAAATCCATAAGTACTCCTGAGTGGATCGAGTCTATAAAACCAAACCGAATACGTCCACTAAAGGTGACTTTTAACTTAGACAAAGAATGTTTCAACTGAACGCCAATACCTGCCGATAGGTCCTTAGAAGTATTAGGATTTTATGAAAAACGAAAATCAAAATTTTGCGAAGCTGCCAGTAAAAGATCTGGCGAAGAAGATCATCTGTGATGGTCATCTTTTTCTTTCGTCTGGTGAAAGAAAGTTTTATCTCATGAAACCTGGTGTGTTTGTTGATCCATCATTCATTAAAAAACATGCAGTCACTAATCCAAGTTTTGATTTTGATTGTGTTATTAACGTAGAGTTAAAAGATTTTTTCCGCAGTCATCTTCGTGAACTTCGTTATCTGCAGTTTGAAAAAGATCTGCGTTTGAAATGTTTTGATATTCTTAAAAGCTTCCACGAAATTTTCTCGAAAGGTGAACACTTCCTTACGTTCGCACTCGCTTGTCATGAAGAGCTTTGCCAGATTTCACTCGATGATCAGAAAAGAATGCATGAAACTGATATGCATCTCTATCGTAAGGCTTTGTATTCATCTGCTTTCGCTGTGATCACAGGGATGGCGAATGATTATTATCATTTTCTCATGCTGAAAGATTTTTATAATCTCTCTTTCGCCCTGGATATCGGGTTGTGTGAAAGCAATTACAGTTATTACGTGTGCGAAGCATGCAATGCTGAAAACCGTGAACCAGGTTCAGGAATAAAGCTTCTCGAATCTGAGAAGGCATCTCAATTTGAAAAAGATGTTTTCTTGAAGCATCCCGAAGGTTCGCATCAATTTCTCAAAACAAATTCTATTCTTTCATATCCAGAACTTGCAGAGGTGAGTCTCTACCAGCATGAACTTGCTGATGGCTCTGGCTTTCCGCGAGGAGTTCAGAAGTCTCAAATATCAAGCTGGGAAGCAGTTGTTATGTTTGCTGACTCACTCGTTGAAATCAGTTCAGAGTATAAGTTTGAAAACGACGTCATCAATTACATGACGACTTTCAAGAACCAGAAGTTGAAAGATCTCCCAGTCAGCAAAGTCTTCAAAAAACTTTGCGGCACTTTCCAGCACTTTGCAGGATTAAAGGAGACAGGCACCTGAGCACTGAGAAGAAAAACCTCATCATTCTGAACCTAACAGGTGAGCTCTTACCAGAGCTGGGGAACTATTTCTCTTCGAGAGGTGTGCAGGTTGTTGACCCATTGAAATCATCTGAGAAGCATGAGTGGACTCACATCATCACTAAAGATATTCATCATTTTGATCTTATCAATGATACCTACAAGCTGACTGAAACGAACTGCCACATTATCTCACTCTCAAAAGTGGAAGATCTTCAGAATTTCACCATCAATAATGGAAACATGGTTCTTGATGATTGTTGGTTTAAGACGGCAATGGGTGAATTTATCATGGATAAATACTTCCAGGGTTATGGTGGTATTGAACTCGGTGATAACTATCCAGCATTTAAGGAAGAGGGTTCATTCAATATTGCCAATCCTTTTAACACTGGTGAATACCTGGACCGTATGGTTCAGAAGGCTTTCGAGTCCGGTGTAGAAGCTCTGACTTTAAAAACTTATTTCGATCACCTTGTGATGTATCTTGCTGGCCTCAAGAAAAAAGGCAAAGCAGGGCTTCCGTTTGAAGTTACATATGGTGCCTTCGAAGAAATATTCGCCATTCAAATTCATTTCTTTTCTCAGCGCCTTGAGATCATGGATGTAGCGACATCGCTTTCATCTTCGATTTCAAGAAAAGCCGAAGAGTATTTCTTGAATACTGCCGTTCAATCAGCAGACTTCTTTGATTTCTCTTACATGCCAGATGTGAATAAAGTCGTTGTGACCGCTCTCTGGACAAAAGAAGAGCGAATTAAGTTTGAGAATCGTGGGCTCATGTTCACTTCGCTTGAAGGTGGAGCGATGCTTGCGAGAATCGAAAATGATTTTGCAACACCTCTGACTATTACCAACTCTGACCTCTCCGACCTGACAGATAAAGTTTCAATTCCTTCAACCCTTCCTGAATCAGTATCCAAAAACGTCATTTCTTCTCAGACACGAGATGATGAATCAGGAAGTACACTCGTTAAAGAACTTGAGGAAACGAATGACGAATCAAGGATCATCAAGGGTGAGGGCGAACTTAAAGATTTAGTTCAAACGATAAGAGGAAAGTTCGAAGAAGATAAATCCGTCATGAGAATTACCGGCGAGAAACTTGATGTTGATAAGTTTGCCTATAAGATTGCTGCTTCAGTAGATGAGACGACGAAAGAAAAAGACATGAAGGTTCGCTCTATTGGTGCAAACCTTCCACAATCGATAAAGACTGGCCTTTTTGATTTTGCCAAGAATCTCAATAAAGATGTTGATTCATTAGATGATTCCGACCTGGATCGTTTTCATGTTCAGAAGTTGCCGGAACTCATCCAGCAAAATCTTGCTCAAGAGATCCGCATTCAAGCTCAGGCGAATAAAGCTGAACAGAATGATATGAAGGTTCAATCACTATTCCCGAATGGAATGCCTGCCAATTTCTCCGCTAAGAATGATGAGGCTGTAAAGCTTCTTGAAACCAAGCTCATGACTGCCAACGCTGATAATCAAAAGTTGCTCTCTCAGATGAAAGCGCTTACTTCTGAAGTGCGAATTCTGAAAGAATCTCGCAACAAGATGGCCGAAATCCAGATGAAAGCGAGCCAAGCCGCCGGTGAGATCAACCTGAAAGAGCAGGATGATCAGGACAATGAACTTCGTGCTCACTTCCAGCAAAAACTGAGTGATCAGAAATTGCTGAATGAACAGGAACTAAAAAAACTCTCAGCACTTTTGGAGAGAGAATCAAAACTCATCTCCAGCGTAAAAGCCGAAGAGATAAAAGCACGAAAACTCCAAATCGAATCTCAGCAAAAAGAAACTTTCTTCGTCGCTGAACTTGAAAAATCGGAACGACAGACTAAGGCTAAAGACCTTATGCTGATTAAGACGAAAGAGACATTTACAAAACTGTTAGAGAAAAAAGACCTCGAAGTTTCTGACCTTAAATCTAAGATAGACCAATTAACAAAAGCGTTGTCCAACGGACCATCTACGGTACAAACTCAGCAAATTAAAGACCTGGAAAAACAGAATCAGAATCTTACGAAGCAAGTTGAAGTTTATAAGATCAAAATTTCGAGTCTTGCTAGTAATATGGCTCCGACAAAGAACGAAGACGCTCTTAAAGATGAATCACGCAAATTACAGATGATTAATCAGCAGATGAAAAATCAGTTGGATATCTCTAAAAAAGAAATTGAGAAGCTGCAGGCGAAATCTGTTTCAGATAATAGCCAATTGCTGACTCTTAAACAGGATAGAACGAAATTAGAATTGCTTCTTAAAAAAGCCACGCTTGATAATAAAGAAGTTGTTCCCCAGAACAGTATGAACGATCAGGAACTGAAGCGTCTTCAGGCCCAAAACCAGATTCTTGAAACTCAAGTGAAGGATTCGTCTCAAAAAATTACGAACCTTGAAATGAAACTTGTTGAGGCCTTGAAGCCACAAAAAGCAGTTGGTGGTGGTGAGGATGGCTCGAAAGTTAAAGTCGGTCAGCTAGAAAACTCTGTTAAAAAGCTGACTCAGGATCTTCTTGCGGCCAAAAATCAGGTGGCGGAAGAGAAGAAAGAAACGAATAAGCTCCGCCAGGAGAAAACGGCCCTTCAAAACCAGCTGGATAAGATGAAAAAAGAGGCGGATAAGTCCAAGCCTGCATCGCCCAAAAAACCAGGTTCAAAAGCAGCTTAATTTTCCCTTGCCAAAATAAATGCGCTTCTGCATAATCAACAGCTCTTGCATACCTAGATGCCCAGTTGGTGGAATTGGTAGACACGTTAGGCTTAGAACCTAATGCGCGAGCGTGGGGGTTCGAGTCCCTCACTGGGCACCAAGCTTTTTCGAAAGAAGCAGCTAAAACACGTGCAAGAATTTAAGAAAAGCCAGGTCTCGCGCCCTGGCTTTTTTTTTGCCTAAATCCTCCGATAAGTCCCACATGACAAAGCTTAGTCTCGAACATTTCAGGTCCTCCCTGATCGCACCTATTCCTGCGGCGAAAGCTTCACATGTTATCGAGAATCTCTTCTTCTACGACCTTCCAGTAAGCCCTGAAGAAATCTGGCCGTTTGTTGCCGATACATCACGCATGAATAAGGAGCTTGGATTCCCGCCACGAATTGAAACTGAGATCAATGGCGAGAACCATGTGTCTACAAAAACTCTCGGTCGACAGGAAGAATGGATTGAGAAACCCTGGGTTTGGATTTCTGAAAGAGAGATTCAAAGTTTTCGAGTTTTTAAAAAAGGCTGGATGACTGAACAGGTGGGTGTTTTTACAGTTACTAAAACTGAAACCGGTTGTCAGGTTGGTGCCTATTTCAGATGGTCTTTTTCCAACTTCTTCTCAAAACTCCTTTTCAGTTCGGCTGGTAATTTCCTGAATAAAAGTTTTCAGAAATTTTTTGACGATAAAGCAAAACTCATTCTTTCAACTATATCAGTTAAGACAGTTGTGAATGAAATGAATGAACCACAATCTCCATTTGAAATTTTTCTCGAATACTTAAAATCTGCAGACGATTTGGATCTTGATCGTCTTCATCTGAAAAAGCTTTCCAAGGTCCTTGATTTGCCCTTAGATCTTCTTTTAAGTGTTGCCCATCAGATGGTAAAGGAAGGTTTTTTGTCTCTGTCTTGGGATGTTGTGTGTCCTCATTGCAGAGGAGTAAGGGCCGAAAACGCGGGACTTTCAATGATTGAGATGAAAAATGCCTGTGACGCCTGCGAGATCGATTTTGCCCTTGATATGGAAGAATCGGTTGAAGTGGTCTTCAGAGTGACAGATAAGATCAGAAAAATTCAGAAAGTCGTCTATTGTGCAGCTGAACCCGCCAAAAAAAGACATATCAAGCTCAATCAGAATTTGAATGCAAAAGAAGCTCGTACCTTTTCTCTTCAATTGAAAGAGGGACTATATCGTCTTCGCAGAAAACATTCAGGCGAAGTGCTTTACCTCGATGTCAGACCATCAGATGTGAAAAGTTTGGATTGGGATTTCAAAGAATCCCGACGTCTCACTGTTCATACAGATTTTGACCTTACTTTGCTGAGTTCAACAGATGCAACGGTCACTCTGGAAGAAGCGTGGTGGTTTAATGATCGTCTCTTGCCAAGAGAAGTTCTTTCAAATCCACTCATGCGCACACTTTTTTCAGAAGATCACCTGAAAGCAGGAGTGAATCTCAATGTTGGTGAACAGGTTATCATGTTCACGGACATCGTTGGGTCAACACCATTTTATAAATCTCATGGTGATGCACGCGCTTTCAAGGCCGTTCAGGATCACTACAAAGAAGTTTCAGATATCATCACTGCTCACAAAGGTGTTGTGATCAAATTTATCGGGGACGCCATTATGGCCGCGTTTCTGGATGCAACTGATGCTTATGAATGTTCAGTGTCAATTCATGAAAAATTCAATGAATCGAGAAATGATACTCCCATTAAACTCAGAATTTCATTTCATCAGGGACCTGTTCTCTGCGCTAATATGAACGTTGGTCTTGATTACTTCGGAAATACAGTGAATCAGGCCGCGAAAATCCAGAAGTGGGCTAGCTCTTTTGAACTCGCGATCACTGAAAATGACTGGAATAATTTAAGTGATAAAATAAAGAAGCATCCCTCCAAGCAAGCGAGAGATGAAAAGCTCGATCTCAATATCAGAATTATTTCTATTCCTTCTCGATGATTAATCGAGCTCCACGTCTGAACGTGAGATAAGTCCACGCCCATTGCATAAGAACAAATATCCTGTTTTTGAATCCGATTAGATAATAGATATGAACGAGAAGCCACGCCATCCAGGCAGTGAATCCTGAGAATTCCAGACCTCTGAACATCGCGACTGCACGTGAGCGACCAACCGTCGCCATCTGGCCTTTATCAACGTATTTAAAATATTCAGGAACTTTTCCACCAAGGCTCTTCGCGCGAATGAGTTTCGCGACAAATCGTCCTTGCTGCATGGCCACCGGTGCAAGACCTGGAAGAGGTTGTTTATTTTCTCCCCATTCATAATGGGCCTGATCGCCGATGACAAAGATATCAGGATGATTCGGTATACTAAGATCACGACTAACAATCACTCGTCCCTGGCGATCAAGTTCAGCACCCAAAGTTTTGTTCAATGGATTAGCTGCGACTCCTGCTGCCCAGAGAATTGTACCTGCTGGAATAAAATTTCCTCCCGCCGTGATTCCCTTTTCGTTAATGTCTGAAACTTTTTGGCCTTCACGTATTTCCACTCCAAGTTCTTCGAGTTCTCGTTTTGCTTCTCTCTGAAGTTCAGGGGTCATTGAGGGAAGAATAGTTGGACCTGCTTCAATCAGAATGACTCTTGTTTGGTGAGGATTGATATGATCAAAATCCCGAAGGATACTGAAGCGGGTAATTTCACCCAAACTTCCTGCCAGCTCAACTCCTGTCGGTCCGCCACCAACAACTACAATCGTCATGTACATGTCTTTTGTGGCCTGGTCTTCAGCTCGTTCTGCTTTTTCGAAAGCAAGGAAAACACGTCTGCGAATTTCAGTCGCCTGTGTAATTGTTTTTAAACCCGGTGCGAATGGTTCCCACTGAGGGGAATTAAAATAAGTGTAAGTTGATCCACAAGCGAGGATCAGATAATCGTAATGAATTTTATTCGTTTCAGTTTGAATCCACTTTTCAGTCTTGTTGATTTCTTTTACTTCCCCGAGAAGTACTTCAGTACTTTCATTGTTTGCAAGAAGTGCTCTTAGTGGATAGGCAATCTCAGCAGGTGAGAGGCCCGCCATTGCAACCTGATAAAGAAGTGGCTGGAAGAGGTGGTAGTTTCTTTTATCAACGAGAGTGACTTTGATTTGATTTCCGCGTGCGAGTTTTTTAGCGGCCGCAAGTCCACCAAATCCTCCACCAACAATAACAACATGAGGAGTAGTATTCATGAAATGATACTAGCAAGACTATTGGAAAAGGGAAGGATTCCCTGCGCCAACTCGTTGTACCTCTGGTTCGCCTGAAGTGAAATCAACAATTGTCGTTGAACCGACAAATTCAGTTTCTCCCGGATCAATAATCAAATCGATCATGTTACCGAGTTGGTCTTCGATTAGCGCACTATAAAGAGGGAACTCAGGATCAGCACCTTCGACCATGTCATGAGACAGGTGAGTAGAGAGAAGAACTTCTTCAAACGCAGAAATAATGGAACGTGGAAGATTTCCCGGTGGAAAACGAATACCCACCTGATGATCAACTTTTGAAGCTTTCAGGTTCTTTGTCATTTTCTTCTGTGCTTCAAAAATAAATGTAAATGATCCTGGAACAACTTTTTTCATTAAACTGAACGCGCCATCTTCGATAAAGGCAATTTCCATGGCCTTCTGGAATGAGCTGCATAAAACAGTTAAATGCTTGGTGTTTTCAATGTGGCGAAGTCGGTAAAGCTTATCTACTGCGGATTTATTAAAAGGATCGCAGACCACGACCCAGTTTGTTTCGGTTGGAAAACACAAAAGCCCCCCATTTTTTAAAATCTGGGAGGCTTTCGTTAATACTCTGTCGTCTATGTTAGATTCGACGACGTAATCGATCATTTATTTCTCTCAAATCAATTAGTGGCTCGTTGGGCTCACGCTCATTACTGTACCGAGAGATTTCGAGCGACGCTCGAAGAAGTTTTGCGATTCTTCTCTCTCTGACTCTTCTTTGCAAAGAATGCACATCTCTGATGTTGGTCTTGCAATGAGTCTTGAATACGTTATCGATTCTCCACATTCATCACACATACCATATTGATCCGACTCGATCTTACTCAAAGTCTTCATAATTTTTTTGTAATATAGGCTTTCGCGGTTAGAGAAACGCATATCGGCAGCTAGGAGAATATTATCATTAGCTGAGTCAACTTCATCTTTAGCACCAGTGATCGAATTGTTTTCGTACTCATGCTTTTTAAGTTGGAAGTTAGTGCGAATTCGCTCTGCTTCACTCATTAGTTTGTCCTTAAGCGCTACAAGTTGCTTATCAGACAAATGACTGTTTAGTCGAACTGACATCCTTAGTTCTCCTTGTTACAGGCGGCCTCTTTGGCCGGTTACGTGTGTTGTCTGAAAATTAAAAACTTTTATCTTTTGATTGCCAATAGATTGAGGTGAGATAAGGCCTTGTATTGTCTAACATTTACTTTCACGATTGCGAGTGTATGTAAGGTTCTGATACACCTAGTTCACAAAAATAGGTAGATGAATGCTTCACTCTAAAGATCAATTTCTAAATGACGTTTTTTTGACACTTCAAGAGTACATCCAACAGAGTGCAAAATCTGAAGCTGTAGTGAAGGTTTCACGTCCGGAAAAACTCAAACAAATCATTCCTGCACTCTCACAAAAGGGTGTGGAATCGAAAGTTATCGTCGAAGAATTAAAAACAATTCTCGACCATTCAGTATCAACGATTCATCCATTATTCCTGAACCAACTCTTCGGTGGTTTTGATGAAGCTGCATGGGCCGGAGAAGTGGCCTCTACGCTTCTAAATCCGACCATGGCGACGTTTGAAATAGCTCCTGCACTGACACTCATCGAAAAGCGTGTGGTCAACGAATTGCTTGAAATGATGGGGTTTGAACGCGGTGAAGGAATTATGGTTACTGGCGGCAGTAATTCAAATCTTCTTGCGATGCTCTGTGCGAGAACTGAATACAGTCCCAGCATCCGCTTAACGGGTTTTGGTCATAACCGTTTCCGCGTTTATGTTTCTGCAGAGGCCCATTATTCATTTGATAAAGCAGCGAATATCACTGGTATCGGTACACAAAATCTCATCCTGGTTCCCTCAAATGACAAAGGTGAGATGATTCCCGAAGAACTCGAACGCATCATCAAGACTGATCTGAAAGAAGGGTATGTGCCGATCATGGTTGGCGCTACTTTCGGCACAACCGTGATGGGATCATTTGATCCGGTTATCAAAATCGCCAAAATTTGTGAGATGTATAAAATCTGGCTTCACGTTGATGCAGCATGGGGTGGAGGAGCTCTCTTCTCTAAAACTCACAAGCATCTCTTGAAAGGCATTCAACTCGCTGACTCAGTGACTTTTGATGCTCACAAAACGATGGGAACTCCGCTCATCACTTCATTCTTCCTGACTAAACATCCTGGTATTCTACGAAATACCAACCGTGGCGGTGGTTCTGAATATCTTTTCCACGAATATGATAATTCAGAATGGGACACAGGAACTTATTCTCTTCAGTGCGGCCGTCGTGCCGACATCCTGAAGTTCTGGTTGTTGTGGAGAGCTCACGGAACTGAAGGTCTCATCAATAGAACTGAACATCTTTTTGATCTGGCCCAATTTGCCAAAGAAGAAATTTCAGCGAACCCACGTTTTAAACTCATTCATGCTCACTATCTGAATGTCTGCTTCCAGGTTCATGCCCGCCATGACCAGGAAAATATCAATTCTTTCACCCTAAGAGTCAGACAGGCCTTAGTGAAAGAAGGTCGCGCCATGGTGAATTACGCTCAGCGAGCAGACGGGACGATCTTCTTTAGATTGGTTTTCCCGAATCATCAGACTCAAAAAGCCCATATCAGTGAGCTTCTTAAAATCATCTTGGAAACCGCGGATCGTCTCGATATAGTATAGAAACTTCTTCTAAAACTAATTGAGGCAACATGCAGGTTCCTTTACACCCATTGATTGTACACTTTCCGATCGTCCTCACTTTTGTGATGCCAATCCTTGTTATTGTCTTTGCGTGGATGATCAAAAATAACAAGATGTCTCCGAATGGATGGCTCCTGATTGTTGGTCTCCAATTGGCAGTTGTCATTACTGGATACGTATCTCTTGAGACTGGCGAAACTGAAGAACACACAGTCGAAAAAGTTGTCTCTAAAGAATATATTCATGAGCATGAAGAAGCCGCTGAGATCTTTGTAGGTTCGACTGTCCTCGCACTCGTTCTTTCTATCGGTGTGTTTTTTATTCGCAAAGAACTTCAATTCCCGATCAAATTAACAATCGCAGTCATTGGTCTTGTTTCCTGTTTCCTGGCCTATAGAACAGGGCAGTTAGGTGGTGAACTAGTGTATAAACATGGTGCTGCCTCTGCGTATGGACACGTGGAAGAAAACAATGGTCTACTTCCAACGCCTGGACTTCAAACATCTGAATCACCTGTTACAGATGAAAATGAAAGTCTCAAGCCCGATGAAAATGATTACGGTAATGATGGTGAACATGCTGATTCACCGGATGATGATTCAACAAGACAAGAGGACTAAGTATGAAATTGTTTTTTATTCTGATGTTGGTTTCAACTTCTGTTTTAGCACAACATTTCCCTCAGAGAGTCTTTCCAAAATATTGTGAAGGCTCAGATATGATTTCAAATTTCGGAAGAGTTCTTTATCAGTTCACGTTCTCTTCTGATTGCTCGGATGCTTTGAACCAGTCTCGAGTGAACAATGGTCGCTTTTGTGATGATGAAAAGCTTGTCAGAGAAAATGGTCAGGTTGTTCATCATTTTACTTTCAGATCTGATTGTGCGGAAGCACTGACTGATCTCAGAAACTCTCGTTATGGCCTCTATTGTGATGATGGAAGAATGAGCTCACTCTTTGGTGGGATGATTGCGGATATGACGTTTGAATCAGACTGTAAGGAAGCACTTGTTGAAGCTAATAATTATCGTGGGTTTTTCTGTGATGACAGTGTGATGATGAATTTCAGAGGGGAAAGGCTTAGGGATTATACGTTTGAATCAAGTTGTAAGGATGCGTTGAGGAAGATTGGGGCGAGAGTTAGACGGTAGTAAGGTTTGGTAAATTGGTTCTAGTCGGTTATTGCAGTTGATGCCATTTTTGGGGCTCGAACCTGTCCCGAACAATTCGCGTTGCGAATTATCCGGGAGATAGTAGGGGAATTGAGTGGCATGAAGCCAGTTCTTCAAAAATCTCCGCAGGCGAGCTTGCTCGACAAGGACAAGTCCGAAGCTATAATCTCTTTTTGAAATGGATTAATTTTTGAGGACTTCTTTCTCGATCTATTAAAAAGCTCATTTCCTAAATATAAAATAAACAGCACCCACCAAACATAACGAAGCATACGCAAAGTTTCTATTCAGCGGCTCTTTCATCACAAAGATTGCAAACAGGGAGAAAACCACCATCGTGATGACTTCCTGGATGATTTTTAACTGTGCCAGAGAGAAAATTCCATATCCAATTCTGTTCGCTGGAACCTGAAAGCAATATTCAAAGAAGGCAACTCCCCAGCTCGCCATGATAGCGATCCAAAGTGGTTTACTACCTAATGTTTTCAAGTGACCGTACCATGCATAAGTCATGAATACGTTTGAGAGAATGAGTAATCCAATTGTCTTGATCATTTCAAAAGTCCATCCACTGTTTCGTTAAATTCTTTTTGCCACTTCTCATAGAACTCACCAGTGCTTGGTCCGCTGAAACCGGCGTGCACTTTTACTACCTGATGTTTCTTGTTAAGGAACACAGTCGTTGGAAATGAGATGAAGTTCTTGAGACCCTTGATCTTATCCATAGGCTTGTCTTCGGCCGTGTAACCCGCAATAAGAAGAGGGTATGGAATGTCTTTTTTCTTCTGAGTTTTGATGAGTTGTTTCTTGGCCTCAATCTGATCAACACTTCTTTCGAAAGCAAGGGCGACGATCTCGATTCCGCGTTTGCTATTTTCTTTGTACCAAGGAATGAGAAAGTTCATTTCATCGATACAATTTGGGCACCATGAGCCGAAAAATTGTACGATAACAGGTTTGTTTTTAAATTTTTTGTCTTTTAGTGAAACCTGTTTTCCCTGAAGGTCAG
>JBEIQF010000434.1:0-2597 GCA_040376635.1 Halobacteriovoraceae bacterium | reverse complement strand
TGAAGATGGAGCAAGAATTTCTGCCTTCATCGTCACGGCCGATACAACATTCAACGGGATGGAAGTCGGAGACTTCTTCGGAATTACTCTTTCATTTGATCTTTCATCTGCTTTAAAAACTCCGGCAACTCTCATGATCGACGTCATCGATTACGATGCTTACTCTTATAAATTCTCTAAACCAAGAATTGTTTCTGCATCGAATATTTACGTTAAAAACGCCAAACTCCTGGTGAATGGTTCGTACAGTCCTCAGCATTCGACTTACACAATGGTGGATAAGATCATCACACCAGCGGATAATTCCATCTCTCCTTACTCCATGATTGTGATTAAAGACAAAGGTCTTTCTGGTGACCATATCAAATTCTCATTCGATCAACTCGCTGTCACAACTGGTGGAACTACTGCAACAGCTGCAGGCGGAGCTGGTGGTGGTGTCACTGGACAGACATCACTCGAGGCCTTCCAGCAGACTGTTTATCCAATCTCAAGAAGTTCTGCCTACTCATGTGTAGGTTGTCATATGGCCGTTTCACCACGCCATGCTTCTGATAATACTCTCACCGCTCATGATGCAGCTCTTTCAGTGGTTGATTTTAACAACCCTGCTAACTCACGCATTGTAACGAAACTGAAAGTTGATCGTCACAACTGCGGTGCGAACTGTGACAACATCGCAACTCAATATCAAAATGCTATCCAAGATTGGAAAACTAGACGACAGTAGTGTTAATGAATGATCGCCAAAATCAGATCAGAACTCTCCTTTGGAAGGAAGTTGCCTTTAAGTCAACCCAAGCGACCGTTGCCTTTAGTGTCGTAGCAATTTTTATTTCAATTTATCGTTTCGGATTAGAAGATCAATATTTCGCCATGAGAGCGGCCTGCGGTCTTGCTGTCTTAGCAAACATTTTCAGATTCATCGTTTCAAGAAAAATTCTGGACATAAAAGGTTCGCTGGATCATGAGATCAACCTCATGAGGTTTTCGATTTGGCTCAACTCGGTTTCATGGGGTGTGATCTTTGCCCTTGGTGTACTAGAACTTAAAGGGGCTGGATGGCATTACGGAATTCTAGTTACGATATTGACTGGATATGTGGCCTCATCCATCGTCACACTTGGATATGACAAGACAATTTTCTATCCGTTTCAGGTCTTGATTCTTTTACCGATTATTATCATTTCTTTTTGTCAGTATTGGTCTGGAATAAATCCACACGCCCATTATCTCACCTTCATGTTTACTATCTTTTTTATCTATCAGTTGAGACAGTACAAGGATTACAGAGCTGGTCTCATGCAGAGATTCAATGCTCTTCTTGATCTTGAATTCAGTTTCAAAGAATTGAAAAAAAGTCAGTCTTCACTGGTTGAACAAACCGCTAAACTCATTCATACAGAAAAAATTTCAGCGTTGAGTGCGATGGCCGGAGGTCTCGCCCATGAAGTGAATAACTCCCTCATGATTATTCTTGGATCCACACAGCAGATTCAAAGAGAAATGGCGAAGGGCCTTTCGACAACACCATCAATTGAAGAAAAATTTCGTCAATCGAAAGAAGCAATCATGAAAATCAAGGGTGTCATTGAAGGTCTTAAGTACTTCTCCCTTGAAATGGAACCTCAGCCAAAAGAGATTGTTCCTCTGAAAGAAGTTATTGATCGAACGCTTTCTTATACTCACGAACTTCTTAAGGCCCATGAAATTAAGTTCACTTCATCCGCTATCCCAGATGTAAAGATTTTCTGTCATCCATTCCAGATCACACAAATTCTTTTTAATCTCACAAAAAATGCTGATGATGCCATGATGAGCATTCCGCTTGAATCACGGTGGCTCAATTATGAGTTTGTCACGTATCCGGATTATATCCTGATCAAGATATCCAACGGAGGCCCGCAAATCCCTCCAGAGCTTCATATGCGCCTATTCCAGCCGTTTTTCTCGACGAAAGAAGTGAATCAGGGAACTGGTCTCAGCTTGAGTACGTCTAAAGGAATAGCGATGGATCACAAAGGTGACCTTTATTTTGAAGATAATCAAAACACGACATTTGTTCTTAAATTACCGTTAGCAATCTAGATAGGAACGGGGTTCGTGACAACTGGTTCAGGATCAGGCGTAGGATCTGATGGGTGTTTTGTATGGTAACCATCGTAGAAATATCCTGGAGTTTCTTCTGGCTGAAGGGCGTTCGGATTACACCATTCACAAATATAAAGTTGTGACCCCATCCAGCCAACAGGTTGAGCAACGTAAGGTGCAGGACATGCACCAGGACTTGTCACCATTCCTGATTTATAGGCAAAACACGTGCGATCTGGCTGACATCTAGTGTCTTCATTTGCGGCATCTTTATCGTAAGCGCCACCGAGTGAAGTACAGAAGAATGCTTCAGCAGTCGGAGCTGAACATGAAACGAGAGTCGCACTACCAGCTCCACCCGTGTAATAAAGGAAAATAGGAATACGAAGGTTTCTATTTCGGATGAGATTAATCCCGACTCCAGGGTGTCCTGGAATAATATGAATATAACCTTTTGCTCCGGTCATGACAGGACTATTAGGGTAGGCCAGACGAACGGGCGCACG
>JBEIQF010000340.1:0-3581 GCA_040376635.1 Halobacteriovoraceae bacterium | reverse complement strand
GGGCCTCCTGATCAAGCTTCAGGAGCCTTACAGTTCCGACGTTAAAACTTTCCACGGCAACGATCTGTTCATCCTTCACGATGATGAGTTCCGTACTGCCACCACCGATATCCATCAGGATGGCATTTTTCTTTTTAAGATTGATCTGGCTTTTTACAGCACCGAAAATAACTTCGGCTTCAACCGTGCCCTTGATCGTTTCGATCACAATTCCAGTGCTATTAGCGATCCTGCGGGCGAGAAGAGGGCCGTTCTTAGAATCACGCATTGCTGATGTCGCCATCGCCCGAGTGTCCGTCACATTGAATTCGGTGAATATGTGGAAGAGCTTAATAAACGCCTCTTCCGTGCGCTCCATCTTGTCCTCAGAAATGCTACCCGTATTAAACACATCTTCACCAAGGCGAAGCGGTTCACGGAAGCTCTTAACGATTTCAAGCTCATCACCGTTCTTACGGGCAATAATCGCGCGCAAGGCATTTGAACCAAGATCAATGGCCGCAATAGTTTCGAGAGTGAGGTGTTTATTAAGGAAGCTTGGCATACAGGTTAATATTACACACACTCTGGCGGAAAACCCAAGTCTCGCCTATTAAGATTGTATAAAGTTCAGAGGATTAAGTGCATGAGATGGATGAAGCTCATTGAGCGGTATAGCCTTGTTAAAAGGCCGACATTAAGAGTGGTTAATCCTCGCGTAGGAACATCTATCATTCCGCTGGATAGTGGAGATGATCAATTGTTCATTCAATATCTCACCAATAAGATCCACTCGCTTCATTTCGAGGGGACAGAGGCGCAATTGAAGTCTCTTATTCACTCACTCAGAGATAACCGCGGCATTACTATCCACAAGATGAAAACGTCACTGGGAAGAGGGCGCGAGAAGTTGATGCTGCTGCATCTCAAGTTAAGTAATGATGAAGAAATAAGAAGACTCATTAAGCTCTCCTAGGTAAAAATTCCTGCTACAAAATGTTTGCAACAGTTTGTTTCATGGCCTTATTGCTTTTTAGGCCATGCGAACTTACTAGTCCTGCATGGACGAACAACTGGCCATCCAAAAACTCCTGCGCTCTCATCTCCTTATTGCTCAAAATAAGAACCCTAAATATTCACTCCGTTCATTTTCAAGAAAGATGGGAATCCACGCTGGAGCTCTTTCGGGAATCATGAACGGGAAGAGAAATGTCTCAAAAGAGATGGCAGAAAAAATCACCCGCAAACTCCTGATTGATCCACAAGAGAGAGTTGAGATCCTCGGACTATTTCCTGAAACACGAAAATACAGAACAACTGAAGAAATGAAGAGAGATGAGGATAATAAGTACCTCGAGATTGAAGCTTCTAGTTTCAAGCTTATCGCAGAATGGGAGCACTTCGCTGTTTTATCGTTAGTCAAAACTCAAGATTTCAGAAATGACTACCTCTGGATAGCCGACAGGCTGGGCATTACAAAATTCAGGGCACAAGAAGTTGTGGAACGTCTGATGTCACTCGGTTTCCTGCAGCTTTCAGATGATGGAAATCTCAAACGGGTAAATTCAAAGATAAGATCCTCTGATGAAACAGTTAATTTATCAGTCAGAAAAAGTCATGAAGAAAATCTGGATCTCGCGAGGGAATCACTGCAAAGAGATTCTTTGTCTGAGCGGGACTTTACTTCGATTACCATGGCCATTGATCCGGATAAAATGAGTATTGCTAAAGAAATGATCAGAAAATTTCAGGATGATTTATCTGATGTCATGGAGACCGGTACAATCAAGGAAGTTTATCGTTTTTCTGTTCAACTATTTCCCTTAACAAATATTTCCCAAACGACTTTCAAAAAGGAGTTCCTCCAATGAAGAAGCTACTTTTCTTCTTACCTCTGACATTTAGTTTATTGGCGACCGCTGGAGACAAAGTCGGTAATGGAGGGGATGTCATCGTATGTCCGGATAATAAAACGATTCTTCTTGATATCTACCAGGGGAGTGAGGATTGGGGATTCTCGGCCCTTCCACGAAAAGGCATGAGAAGCGAGATCATCTCCGATACTCTAAAATCTTTTTCCAGGGTGGATCCATATATTTCCCGCAAAATTTTGAAGAGGGCCCTTGAGCTTGATAAAGAACTTTTTCTTCTGGAACAGAATACAGGATATCGTTCATCGATCTTGAAACTGACTAAAAATGAACTTGTTAACATTAGTGATGAAGGAGTTGCTGAACTTCCCACGCATTGTAAAATTGTCCAGGCGGCTACCCAGATCCAGCGCCCATTCCCAGGTGAAGTGAAGTTTACCTTTCAAGAAAGTATCTGGTTGAATCTGGAGACTGATGTTCAGGCATCCCTTATCCTTCATGAAGTAATCTATGAGCATATGATCGGCACGGGTGAATTTTCATCCCGCAGTACTCGCTATTTCACAGCAGCTCTTCACTCTGGTTATCTTGATACAGTAAAAAACTACTTCGATGTCTCATCATTCTTTTCTTTCAGAAATCTGGATATTGCTGCAGACGGGATGGTCAGATATTTCGGAACAAAAAAGAATTGCGAATTAAGAAGACAAAAATTCAAACCGGGCAACAGTGATCTACGAGAAGGAACAACGATCATAGTAGGATCTCGGAACATTGTTTCAAAAGAAGAAGACCTTTCTGAAGCTCTGGAATTGTTCTGGAGAAATTATGTAGCAGCTGGAGAGTGTGATTAGTGTTTCACGGCAGTGAAACGGTTTGAAACACTTCGTTTCATATTTTGATAGATGCGTTTTTTTTTCTGTGGTTTAAGGGCAACAACAAACGAACTCCCTAAACGGAGTCAACCACAGGAGAAAAAAATGAAACTGATCTTCGCATTCATCGCCATGCTTTTAGTTACATCGGCCTTTGCTCAAATTAACTTCTCGGATTCTGCTGATCTGGACAAGGCCCAAACTGACATTCGCCTTGAAGATGTAGAGTATCGTCTCTTACCTTCAAAAACAGAGACAAGAAGAATTCCAGGTTGTCGTCCTACAGGAAACGCTTCAAGAGACTGTTACGAAGTTGTAATCCTTGAAAAACAACCTGTCGTTCAGGTGACAGTCGCCTACATGGATGGCATTTTCCGTGATTCAGACAGACGTGTGAGAAAACAATATCTGGTTCTGAATCTTCGTCCAGAAGTCTTTTCAGAACAAACAATTTCTGAACTTGTTGGCGTTCGTAAGAGAGCGAGACTTGCATGGGCGGAAAAATTAATTGAACTCCAGACATCTCTCGTAATCAGAAATGTTCAGGTGATTGATATGAGAAATTCTCGACTATGCCCGGTAGATAATGAGCCTTATCCTCGTCCGGGTTGTGTTGAGGTGATCAACTATAAACCTGGTCAGATCAAAGTTCAGGAAGTGAAAGTCATTGTGAAATAAGACAAAAAAAAAGGGCCATTTTCATGGCCCTTTCTTATTACTTAGCAAGTCTCTTTTGAAGATTTGAATTGATCGCTTCGAGGAATTGCTCCGTCGTAAGGTACTTATCAGATCCAACTTTGTCGCCGTGGATACAAACAGCAAGATCTTTTGTCATCTTACCTTCTTCAACTGTCTT
>JBEIQF010000203.1:0-6243 GCA_040376635.1 Halobacteriovoraceae bacterium | reverse complement strand
TGTTCAGTGGTGGTATGGACACAACGCTGTGGCATTCTTCCTGACGACACCGTTCCTTGGTCTCATGTATTATTTCGTACCTAAAGCTGCGAACAGACCTGTTTACTCTTACAGACTTTCGATCATTCACTTCTGGTCACTTGTCTTCATCTATATCTGGGCCGGTCCTCACCACTTGCTTTACACGACACTTCCTGAGTGGGCGCAGACTCTGGGAATGGTGTTCTCAGTTGCTCTCTGGATGCCGAGTTGGGGTGGGATGATCAATGGACTCCTGACTCTTCGTGGAGTCTGGAATAAAGTGAGAACTGAGCCTGGGCTACGTTTCATGGCAACTTCACTTACGTTCTACGGGATGGCAACTTTCGAAGGCCCGCTTCTTTCCATCAAATCAGTCAATGCGATTGCTCACTTTACTGACTGGATTCCCGGCCACGTTCACGCAGGTACTATCGGCTGGAACTACATGTTGATTTCCGGCGTCCTTTTCTATCTCGTTCCAAAACTTTGGAAAACTGAACTTTACTCAAAGAGTCTCGCGAATATCCAGTTCTGGTTTGCGACGATCGGTCTCGTGCTTTATGTTGTTTCAATGTGGGTTGCTGGTATCACTCAGTCACTCATGTGGAGAGCAATGGATGATGCCGGAAGACTGATCTACCCGAACTTCATTGAGACTGTCGTTAAAATTGTTCCGATGTACTGGGTGAGAGCATTTGGTGGTACGTTCGTTCTCATTTCTTTCATCATCATGATGTACAACCTCTATAAGACTGCTAAACAATCAAAATCTTCTGAAGAAGAAGTTTTTGAGGCCTATGCTCTTGATGAATCTTCAATCGAGCACGATGCAACTACGCATAGAAAGCTTGAAGGCTGGCCAATGATCTTCGCTGTGCTTTCACTCGTAGCGATTCTTGTTGGTTCTGCCATTGAGATTCTTCCTTCACTCATGGCACCTAAATACATCACTAAAATCTCTGCGATTAAACCATACACTCCGCTTGAACTTTATGGCCGTGATGTTTATATCCGTGAAGGCTGTTACCTTTGTCACTCACAAACAGTTCGTCCGATGACTCACGAAGTTCTTCGTTACGGGAAGCCGTCTGAAGCAGCGGAGTTTGTTTATGATCATCCTTTCCAATGGGGATCAAAAAGAACAGGTCCTGATCTTGCGAGAGTTGGTGGGAAGTACCCTCACATGTGGCACTACAAACACTTCTATGATCCACGTGCTGTTACGGCCGGATCGATCATGCCTCGTTATGTTTGGCTCTTTACTGCAAAAATTGATTACGCAAGTCTCTCTAAGAAACTTGAAGTGATGAAGGCCCTTGGCGTTCCTTACACTGCTGAAGAAATTAAGAATGCAGCTGATCTCGCAAAAGCTCAGGCCGGAACAATCTCAGCTGAACTTGTTGCTGAAGGTGTTCCTGCAAAAGTTGAGCAGATGGAAATTGTCGCGATTATCTCTTACATGCAGAGACTTGGGATTGATTACGGATCCCTGCCTGAAACACCAGTAGAACTTGCTGGTCCGGAGGTCAAATGAAGCAAGCCGTTTTAAAGCACTGGGATATTCCCTGGCTTCCCATCAGCGCTTTGGTCATCTTTGTTGTATGCTTTGCCATTTTTGCATTATGGACCTACAGCAAGAAAAACAAACCGTTTTACGAAAAAATTTCTTCTATTCCGCTTGAGGACGCGCAAGTAAAAGGCAGTGCATATGAAAACTGATAACAATGAAAAAAGTGGTCTTGATGTAAGGAAAGATGAAGAGCATCTCCTGATCGATCACAACTATGACGGCATTCAGGAATTGAACCATCCTCTTCCAAGTTGGTGGAACATTATTTTCTGGGGAGCGATTGTCTATGCTGTCTGTTACTTTGCTTACTACCAGTTCTTTAACGGACCAACGCTAAGAGAAGAATTCAATGTGAATTATGCCAAGGTACTTGAAAAGAAAGCAGAGTTTGTCCGATTGAATTCGGCCTTCAATCACGAACAGTACAATTCAATCGTTACTGCTGATGGTGTGATCAAAGGCCAGACGGTTTTCGAAAACAACTGTCTTCCTTGTCACTCTGATGAAGGGAAAGGGGACATCGGACCTAACCTGACTGATGAATACTGGCTTATCGCAAAGAGTACACCCGATACGATTTATGATGTGGCCTTCAAGGGGTCTGAAGAAAACGGTATGCCTGCATGGGGAGAACTTCTCACAAAAGAAGAACTTTATCAGGCAGTGGCCTATGTCAGCAGTCTAAAAAATAAAAAAGTCAAAGGTGGTAAAGCACCTCAAGGTGAAAAAATTGTCGAGTAAAAATATCTTCGAACTTGATCCGGAAAGACTTGCGACGACTGATGAATTTGGTCATCGGATTTATTTGTATCCAGAAGATGTAAAAGGAAAATGGAAAACGAGGAAGAATGTTCTCTCGTGGTTTCTTATTCTTTTGTATCTCTTGCTTCCATGGGTTTACATCAATGGTAAGCCATTTCTCATGATTGATATTTTTAACCGCGAATTCTCTCTCGCTGGTTTCACTTTTTACGGAGTGGAGCCTGTTCTCATATTTCTGTTTGTCGCTTCCGTTCTCTTTTTGATTGGTTTCACAACAAGTCTATACGGAAGAATCTGGTGCGGCTGGGCGTGTCCGCAAACCGTTTTCATTCAGAGCATCTTCATGAAGATTGATACACTTGTGGAAGGGAAGGCTAGAAAACGTCGGGAGGATGCCAAGGGGCCAATGACGATTGAGAAGTTTCTCAGACGTTCTGTGAAATGGATCCTCTTTTTCCTGGTATCATCTCACATTGCTCATACATTCCTGGGCTATTTTGTCGGACCTAGAGAACTACTTCTGATGTCGCTCAATTCTCCCTCGGATAATTGGGGATTGTTTGTTGCTACATCGATCGCTACTGCCATTATTCTCCTGGATTTCGGTTGGTTTCGTGAGCAGTTTTGTATCATCGCCTGTCCTTACGGGCGAATGCAGTCAGTGATGATGGATGAAAATTCACTCGTTGTTGCCTATGACACAAAACGAGGGGAGCCTCGCCGCGAAGGTGGCGATTGCATCAACTGTTACAACTGCGTAAAGGTTTGCCCGACAGGGATTGATATTCGAAGAGGTGCACAACTTGAATGTATCGCCTGTACACATTGTATCGATGCCTGTGATGACATCATGACGAAGATTAAAAAGCCCACAGGGCTTATTCGCTACAGCTCTGAAAATGAATTGATGGGTAAAAAACGAAGTGTCTTCACTTTACGCTCAGGCGTTTATCTTGGGGTGACATTACTTCTTGCCTCACTTTTTATTTATTTCCTGATCGCCAGTCGTCAGGTTCAACTTGTCTTCATGAGATCAAAAATTCCTTACCGCATGGTTGATGAACAGACTGTGATGAATCAATTCACTGTTAAAGTGACTCATCAGGGATCAGCAGAATATCGACTTCGTTTTGAATCAGAAGAGAATGGCGTTCAGTTTGTCTCAAATGCAGGTTCTTTACTGGTTGATAAACCTGAAAAGAAATTTGTTCTCTTTGTTAAATTTCCAAAAAATATCCTGAATTCAGGAGAAAAAAAACTGACGATCAAGACTGTAGATACGATTTCAAACGAAGTCTTAAAGTCACAAGAGGTATCACTTGCTGGACCAATACATTAGCGTCGCCGTACTTTCTGTCGTTGCGGGTTTTGGAGGGAGTCTCCATTGTGTCGGCATGTGCGGAGGTCTTGTCACGGCCACGTGTGAAAGATCCAAGGATGTTTTCAGATATCAGGCCGGAAGACTCATTGGGTATCTTCTGCTCGGAGCTTTTGCCGGAGTTCTAGGGAATTTCCTGAGTTTCAAAAATTATCCCGCAGAGATTTCTCTCATTCCGGCCGTGATGATGGGGCTGATCTTTATCTATATGGGTCTAAGGAAGTTCATGAATAAAAAAATGGATTTTCCGCTGCCAAAGGTTTTTAAATCTCTCTACTTTTTACTTTGGGACCGATTCGTTAAAACCAACAGGGGAGTATCAAAGTCATTTTTTGTAGGACTCATCTCGATCATTCTTCCTTGCGGACTTCTTTATGGTGTAGCACTCGGAACAGTCGCCTTGCAAAGCCTTACCCTAAGCTTAGTATCAGTATTCTTCTTTTGGCTTGGAACTCTGCCCAGCATGGTTATGGCGCCGGAGATTTTCAGGAAAATCATCAGACCATTGAGCATAAGACTGCCGAAGCTCACTGCTGTGGCCCTAATGGCGATCGGGCTTGCGACTATTTCCGTGAGACTTGTGAACTTCGATAAACAAATGAATTCGTCTGTTCCTGCGGCTGAGAAGGCCCATAAATGCCATTAACCGGCAACTAGTACCTTGTTGAGTCCCTTACTCGGGTTAAACCTTCACTTCTCTAGATTCTCTCCGATGAGCTTTCATTGGAGAAATTATGAAAGCAATTATTGGTTTGATCCTCGTTCTTGGCTTTGTCGAACTTCATGCTGCAGAAATCAGGGTGAAGAAGTTATCGAAAGACGGTGATCTAGACCGAAGCTTCGTTCTCAAAACTAATCTCTCAGAAAAAGTTGTCATTGATTGCCAGAGTTTCATCCAGGGACTCAGAATCGGTGAATTTGAACAGGCCCATACATACATGCTCGACGAAGAAGAGTGTGATGGCCTCACAAGCAGAATCAGAACAAGCGTTCAGAAGAAGCGTGAGCACTGTATCGATGTAGAAGAAGACATTAGGGCCGACTACGCCTGTAACTAAGTTCCCAAATTCTCTCTTCAAGAATATAATTGGAGAATGAATTTAAGCGAACTAATGCCCCATTTGATATATCAGTTCAAGTCCGAGAGCGATCTGCTGAAAGCTATCGAGGAAATTTCACTTAAATTCACCAAAGAGCGCGAGAAAATCGGGGACTACCTGAAAGATCCACGTCTCGTGAGCGCCTATACAGTCTTTTATCTCCTGACTAATATTCCGAAGCTCAATGAAGTCCTGAAATGGATGCCACAAGATTGGATCCAACAATTGAAGAAGTGCGACTTCGTGGACCTTGGTGCAGGGCCTGGAACTTTTTCTTTTGCCTGGAAGGAGTTCGGGGGTGAGGGCGATTTTTATCAAATCGAACTTTCAGCACTCATGAAAGAGCAGGGAAAGAAAATCTGGGAAGGATTTCACAAGGAAACTCTTCGCCAGGGATCAAGATGGGAATGGACAAGCGGCAAGGAGAAGTTTGTCCTCTTTGGACATTCGGCCAATGAGATGGGGGCCAAGGTCGCCATCGAGTATATTGAAAAAATTAACCCTGATCACATCCTCTTTATCGAACCAGGGACGAAAGATTTTTTTCCGAAGATGCTTGAGATACGCGACTATCTCTTGAAGAAAAACTGGAATGTTCTTTATCCATGTCCGAAGGCACTTGAGTGTCCGATGAAAAATTCAACTGAGGACTGGTGCCATCAATTCATTCAGGTAAAACAGGATGAGGAGATTGAACGCATTTCCCAAATGGCGAGAAAAGATCGCAAGCTACTACCATTAACTGTTCACGCTTATTCAAAAACATTCAGCTATCAAAATCCTTCAGAGCGTGTTGTCAGGGTTCTTCCTGAGACGAAATTCAGCTTTGAGTGGGAAGTCTGTCACAACAACACGATTGAGCATGATCAGGTCATGAAAAGAGATTTAACCAAGCAGGAAACTAGAGATCTATCGGAAATACTAGCTGGAGTTAGTATAGAAACCGAACTGGTTAAAACCCTTGAGAAAAGCAAACGTGTCATAGTCAAAACGGTCGGAAAATAATCTTTTAGTGACCCTTGACGTCTATTAATTCCATCCCATCTTAGAAATAATAAACAAGGAGAGTGATATATGAATAAATTTGATCAAGTTGTTTTAGGCTCGCTTGATATCGCTCAGTCAGAAGCTCTTAAACGGAAAAATACAGAATTATTCCCTGAACATCTTTTGCTTGGGCTTGTCCTCAACAAATCGTCATATGCATCGAAAGCGATGAAAGATAACGTGAAAGAAGTCGAAGCACTTCTCAATAATCTTCCACGCACATCGGGACAGATCTCGATTGAAAACATCCGCACGTCATCAAAGCTTCAGGAGTGGATCACTCTTGCGAGCGGCGACTCTGTTCAACAGGGTAAGCAGGAAGTGGCGGAGAAACATTTATTAAAATTCTTACCTCAGTTTTTCCC
>JBEIQF010000503.1:0-1618 GCA_040376635.1 Halobacteriovoraceae bacterium | reverse complement strand
GTCGTAACATATCCTTCAGTGTTCGGAAGGTGAGCGTGAATTCGTCCGTAAGTAAATTCTCTTACGATGGCATCATTGAATGCAGGGATATCGGCCGGTTTTCTTGAAGTGATGATTTTATGATCAATCACAACGTCTTTATCAATCCAATGAGCGCCGGCATTGATGAGATCGGTCTTAAGTGAAGGCCATGAAGTGATCTTCTTGCCTTTCACAGCACCTGTCTCAATGAGTGTCTGAACGCCATGACAGATGGCCGCAATCGGACGGTGTTTATTTACAAACGACATCACAAAAGCGACCGCTTCTGCGTTGTTTCTAAGTTTATCCGGATTGATCACTCCGCCAGGAAGAACGAGGAAATCAAATTCCATCGACCATGCTTCTCTGACTGTGAGATCAACATCGATTGTTTTACCCCAGTTATTCTGGCTCCAGGCCTTGATTTTTCCAGGACGTAGAGAAACCACGTGCATGATCGCACCGGCCCTCTCTAAGGCAGCTTTTGGCTCGAAGAGCTCTGACTGCTCAAAGCCGTCAGTAGCAAGAATAGCTCCATGACAACCTGTAAGTTCACGGATGTCATGACTGATAAACTCTGATGTCTTCTTCTTAAAAAATCTCTCGAGTGACTCAAACATGTAAACCTCCCTGTTTAATGTTTTGTTCCTCCGGGTTCCACAACGTTGAAAAGCTTAGGCTTCGCAAATGATGGTCTCGTGATCTTCTGATTCTCTGACGGTCTGGTTTTCTTGTTGATTTCATCCAATGTAATCGGAGAACCTAGATCAATAGAGAGGAGGAGCGCTTCAATAATCTTAATATCGGCCAGGCCTTCTTCGCCTGATGGTTCTGGTTTCTTTTTCTTCTGAATGCATTCTGAGAAGTAGAGAAGTTCCGGCGCGAATTGATCACGCTTCGGATATTTTTTTGTGATGATCTTTCTATCTTCGTAAGTTTTGAGATTCATGGTCGTGGAATATTCATACCCTTTTTCGAGACGAATTCTTCCTTTCGAGCCTATGAGATCGTAGTCCGCAGTTGAAAATGCTCCGAAACTAATGGAGAAGTTAGCAACTCTTCCTTCCGGGAATTTCATGATGCATGTGACGATTTCATCCACTTTCTTGAAACGGGAATCCTTACTATTGGCCGACATCGCAAAGACTTCTGTTGGCTCGGCCTTGAAGAGATAACGAGCGGCATTGATACAATAAATACCAATGTCGTAAAGAGGACCTCCGCCTTTTTCGATTTCATCGAGGCGGATATTGTTATGATCTTTCACCTGCATGGTGAATACTGAATTGAAAATTTTAAGATCACCGATCTTTTTTGACTGAGCAATCTTGATCGCTTCAAGGTTCGCAGCTTCAAAATGAAGTCGGTAAGCGATCATAAGCTGAATATTATTTTTCTCAGCTTCATTAATCATGGATAGACAGTCTTCAGTAGTAACTGCCATAGGTTTTTCACAGAGGACATGCACGCCATATTTGGCAGCAGTTTCCATGATGTTTCGATGATAGTAATTGGGAGTACAGATATAGATAGCGTCTACTTCACCGTTTTTCAGACACTGCTCAAATTCAGAGTAGAGATAACGTTTTTCAACGCG
>JBEIQF010000150.1:0-7752 GCA_040376635.1 Halobacteriovoraceae bacterium | reverse complement strand
CGTTGTCACATGAGCCAGGAGGGCGATATGACAAAAAAAATTCTGATCATCGAAGACAATCCAGACATTGCAACTGCACTTAATGAAGTCCTTTCCGATTCGGGCTACGAGATTGATATCGCCAGTAACGGTAAAGAAGGACTAGATCATCTGATTAATCGCGACCTACCAGATCTGATTATTCTAGATCTGTTTTTACCTGTGATGAACGGATTTGAATTCAGACTCCGGCAGATGAAAATACCATATCTTTCAAATATCCCAATTATTGTCATGAGTGCTGATGCGTGCGTACGCAATAGATGCAAACAAATGCATGTGGAGCATTTTCTTAAAAAGCCATTCGAGTTAGGTGAGCTGCTCGAGATAGTAGAGCAGTGACTAGCGCAGGCGAAAGCCGATGATTGAATTTATTCCTCTTTGGCTTTCGTCAGAATGTAAGGAATTACTCCAAACACATTTACGACTAATGTCACCACAAAATACAAGTTGAAGAGTGAAGCTCCATTTGTGATTTGTGATAATTCGAATAACTTCTGAAAAATCGCGTGACCAACACCTAGACCAGAAGGAGCAACTGGAAGTGCGAGAGTCATGAGACCAATAGGAATGAAGGCGAGTGCCTGAACAAAAGTCATGTTCCCGCCGACAAACGGAAAAATCAAAGACCAGAAAATCACGACTGCAACAAATTGAACAAGGACTGAAAGTGCTACAGCTTTTGCCATTTTCTTCCTGATCAAAACAAGATCATCCCAAAGAGAAATGATTTTTTCAAAAACACCGGCCAAGGCAATTCCCTGAAGTCTTACAAGAATTCCACGGATGATGTGATTGAAGTAAAAGAAAATACCGAAGCTCAAGATGACCAGGCACATGAGGGCATAGTTAATATTCAAAAGAGGAATCATGGCGGGAGCATTCTCAGAAATTTTCTTCCCGAAAATAAGTGAGCTCATACCAACCAGGAGAATTAGTCCAGAAAGGCCCATTACGCGATCAATAAGAATTGAGGCGAAAACAAATTTCTTCGTGAGAGTTTTATCAAATTTTTGAACGTACAAAATTTTAACCAGATCGCCACTGACTGAGCCAGGAAGAACAGAGCTGAAAAATTGTCCAATCCATGTGATGCGAATGAGTCCGCGAATAGGAAGCCTGATGGCACTTCGAGCGCGCAAAATCGTTTCCCATCGGTACGAAATCAGAACGATGTTAATCACGCACAAAATCACAGCAATGATGACTGCAAATGGATGATCTTTCAACTGGGCAAGGAGCTTGAAATCAAGCTTCCCACTCGTTACGAGCCAGTAAATCAGACCTGCAGCAACCAGGATTTTGATGGTGTTTATAAAAAAGGTTTTCAGCATGGCGGATTGATCTTATAACTGGACAATAGCTTGGTAAATTTCAAATTGAGGCCCATATGAAGATAGGTGTAATTCAGCTTCGTTCCGTTCTTGATCCTTCGGTAAATCTTGCGACAATCCGCAAGTTTCTCATAGAAGCGAAGAGTGAGGGCGCAGAAGCGGTTTTCCTGCCTGAGGTATTCTATTCGATGTCGGATGGTACCAAGCCTACGCCTTACCTTATCGATGATAAAAACGAGCATTACGAAGCGATTCGCGCCCTAGCAAAAGATTCAGGTCTTTATATTCTTGGTGGTTCTGCAGCAACAAACATGAACGGTAAAATCATGAACCGTTCGTATAACTTTGCTCCGGATGGAACTGAGATCATGACATACGATAAGATGAATCTTTTCGCAGTCGATCTCTCTAAACATCCAAGCAGCACTGTCATTGATGAGGCCCGCGTTTATACTGCGGGTAACACTCCAAAGATTCTTCCTTTAAAAGATTTCAAAATTGGTCTTTCGATTTGTTTTGATCTTCGTTTCCCTGAACTTTTCCGCTCGTACTCTCATCAGGGAGCAAACGTTCTTTCTATTTCTTCAGCATTTACTGTTCCTACGGGTAAGGCACATTGGCACACACTTCTTCGTGCTCGCGCGATTGAAAATCAGTGTTACGTCATTGCCTCTGCTCAGTGGGGTCAGCACAACGAGAAAATGAGTACATTCGGTCACTCGTTAATCATCGATCCATGGGGAGAAGTTCTTGCGGATGCAGGTGAGGGCGAAAAGATTATCTTCGCAGAATTATCATCAGAAAAAATTGAAGCAGTAAGGGCGAGACTGAACGTACTCCGAAATCCGAAAGCGTAATAGCTTTCTACATGTAAGGGTTAGTTCCCTGTTCGTGATCTGTTACGTCGACAACGTCTTTGATCTCAGGAAAGTTCTGCTTAATCAGAGTTTCAATCCCACCTTTCAAAGTTGCTTTGGAAGATGAACAGCCCTGACAGCCACCGTAGAATTTTACGAAAAGTATATTGTTATCAACATCCACTACCTCTACGTTCCCGCCATGTTGAGCGAGTGCAGGACGAATTTGTTGATCGAAGAGTTTTTCAATTTGTGTGATCATAGGCCCATAGTATCACAGATTTGATACTTTCTGGCTCTTGAAATCATTGAGTAGAGCACCCAAGTGCTTAGGTCTGTTGCTACCGTAAGTGAATGGCGGAACCCAAGTGATGCTTTCGATTTTACCCTCTGAAGTGATTTTATAAATCAAACCTTCTTCAGGCTTACCGGCAAAAAACCAACTAGGGCTGTTGCTATCGATATCTTGCATATCCATTTGAACGAGCGAAAGTTTTTTCATTTCAGGATCCTGAATCTTCACTTCTTTGTGAAATTTCACTTTTGCAGACGAAATTTTGTCATCACGAAGTGTGATTACCAGTTCAGAACCATCATCAAGAATGTAGGTAAATTGATTGCGACTCTGTGCCGACGGAGTTCCAAAGTTTTGCTCGATGTCGCTGACAGTCATGCCGAGACGAAGAGAATTCAAATTTTGTGGACTAGAAATTTTATTCTGCGCAGCTTGGTAAGCACCAATGATTAACCCAAGCGTCAGGACAAAATAGAACCCATATTTCATGAGCACCCTTTCATAACTAATTTGATAGGTTAATTTTAACTATTGCGCGGTCCGCTTGGCCAGATGAATAATTTACTGATCTACAAAACTTATTTGAAGAAATGATTGAGACGTAGCAAATCCTGAGGCTTGAAGAGAATATCTTTTACACCCATCTGTAACAATTGTTTAGTGTCCATCGTTGGTTCACCAGTGAGTATGTAAAAGGGAATGGTCTTCTTGTTTTCTCTAAGCCACTTGAAAAGATCGAGGCCATTCATTCTTGGCATTTGAAAATCACATAAAATGGCATCACATGTGTAATTTTGAAAATAGTCTATGGCTTCTTGAGTTGAGGTAAATACGACAGTTTCATGGCCTAGGCTTTGAAGTTCAAATCCAAGGATAAAGCCAATATCACTCTCGTCATCAATGATCACAATTTTCATCGGTTGAATCATAGTACAGTGGCCACGCTAATCTAATTTGAAATAATAAAAGATTTCTTCAAACTTAAGTACTCTTAGGCCATTTGTTTGAGCTAGATCAGGTCATGGCCCTAAAATCTCAAGAACTTATCATCCTAACTTCACCCCCTGCCTCTGGCAAAACATATTGGATTTATAGTCTAAGACAAACCTTTAGAACGACAACTTTTCTTGTGGTTTCGCCTTTAAGGGCCCTCGCAGATGAATGTAGGCATAAGTGGGGAGATCTTATAGTCGTAGTGACTCCGGAGGAGTGGTTCTTGAAAAAAATGTCTGCCGAAATTGTGATCTTCGATGAGTTCCATTTGTTTTTTTATTGGGGAGATTCCTTTCGTCCTCTCATGTGGGAGATGTTTTATTCAGTTACCCAGGATGCGAAATTCACTTTTCTCCTGACAGCAACGCTGAATGAAATGATGAGAGATGAGATTTCAAATTTCAGTACGCAGTTTGATTCTCTTTACTGGGTGAACATCGCTAATCAAAAACTCATGTATAAGCCTTTTCGTTATATTAAAGCACCATCGAAGAAATGGATTCAGGATCAATACGAGTCAGAGAATAAAAACAAAAATGTAAAATTGATCTTCTGCCAATACCGTGAAGAAGTTTTTACTATTGAAAAGAAACTAACTTCACTTGGTTTTACCTGCGTGTCTTGCGTTGGTGGTGAATCTAAATTTATGGCCAAGAAATTGCGCGAGTGTCCGGCTCCTGATTTTATCATCTCAACAACGGTGTTAAGTCATGGCGTGAATCTACCCATGATTAAAAAAATCTATTTCACCTATAAAATTGAAAATATCGATTTCTGGATACAGATGGTGGCAAGAGGCGGCAGGCGAGGTGATCAGTATCAGGTCATATCACTTGAAAGACCATTTGGTTTGAAGTGGAATTATTTTCGTAATCTCATTGATGTTACTCATCTGACTCTCAGGCATAAAGTCTCCCTTCATAACTTATTATCTCCCTTTCAATTCTGATTTTATTTAGGCTGAATGACTTCTTCGAATTCTAGAGAATAGATGAATGCACTTTTTGAGGAGGTGTCTATGAAAAGGATTTTTGTTATTTTTTCATTGGTGTTCTCAATGATGATTCATGCACAAGAGGTCCAGAAAACGTACGAAGATATTAAGTCTACACTCGGGTCGGTTCCTGCTTTTTTGAAACAAATTCCAGAGGCGAACATTGCCGGTGTGTGGGGCGAGATGAAGGGGCTCCAGCTAAGTACTGATACAGCGATCTCAGGAAAATACAAAGAGCTCATTGGACTTGCCGTGTCTGCTCAGATTCCCTGTAAGTATTGTGTCTATTTCCACACTCAAGCTGCCATCTTAAATGGGGCCACTCAGAAAGAAGTGAGTGAAGCAGTCACTTTGGCCGCCTCAACAAGAAAATGGAGTACTTTCCTGTACGGTACTCAACAGGATGTGGCCGCGTTTAAAACAGAAATTGATAAGATTCATGCGATTGCAAAAAAACGAAGCAATATGCAGGCAATGGAAGTGAAACCGGCACAGAATGAAATGTTAACCGCTGAGGATGCTTACAAAGACATTGAGATGACACTTGGATTTGTTCCCTCATTTATGAAAAGCTATCCAAAATCGGCAATCGTCGGTGCATGGAAAGATATGAAAGCAGTGGAACTAAATCCTGATGCTGCAATTCCTGCAAAATACAAAAACCTGATCGGCCTGGCAGTTTCGGCGCAGGTTCCATGTCAATATTGCACTTATCATTTCACTCAGAATGCCATGATGAATAATTCAACAGGTGAAGAATTGAGAGAGGCGATTGCGATGGCAGGTCTTACGAGAGAAATGAGTACTTATCTTAATGGCTTGGCAGTTGATGAGAAGAAATTCCGTACGGATACTGATCAGGTAATCAAACATTTCCGTCAGAAAGCTCAGAAATCAGTCACAGTCACAAATTAGTCTGATCAGAGGGGGTTTACGCCCCCTCTTCTTTGTATCAAAATAGGGCATGCATTTCGAAGGTATCGTCATTCACAAAGTCGCTTATAAAGAGCGGGATCTCATCGTAAAACTTCTCCTCCGTAATGGTCTCGTGGGAAGCTTTTATATTTACGGTGGCCAGGGTGGCGGCAAAAATCACAAGCCAACAATTTTTGAACTTGGATCGATGATGAAAATCATGATTAAAGATCAGCGCACAAAAATTGATTCTTCGGATCTCATGATTTCAGCTGAACACTCACGTATGTGGGAGCCGGCCAATCTTCGTTATGATGTTCGTGCTTACTATCTGGTTTGTCTGTACTTTGAACTTGTTCAGAAATTTGTTCTTGTTTATTCACATGGTACAAGTGATCCGGACAATAACGATCACGAAGGTGTGTTCTCCGTTGTGAGTAACGCCCTTTTTTACATTGAAGACTCTCTTGTTAAAAAACAATTCAATCCTCATCAGCACCTGACTTTGTTTTTAGTGAAACTACTTTTCCATCTCGGGATCATGCCTGATACGGATAATTGTTCTTACTGCCAGACTGATCTCATGGAAAATGACAATGTGGTTTTCATTGCGGCCAATGGACAGTTCGCCTGCCAAAGTTGTTCTGCCGGTGACAACGAAAAAGGTTTTTTACTAAGAATCAAGAAAGGCTATCAGACGAGATACGCCGAATATCAGACTTTCCTCGGAACGAATTTTAGTGAATGTGATAAGTTGATCAGCTACTTCTGCCATCAGTTCCACCTTCGACCGGTAGAACTAAAATCGTACTCACTACTTCTTAAGTGAGTTGGCAAAATCCAGTAGAGTTTTAAAGAAAGGGAAGTCACTAGCATGATGGTGACGGACTAAAATTCCGTGAATACCTGCATTTTTGCCGGCTTCAGCATCAATCAGTTTATCTCCAACCATGTATGAGTGCTCCGGACTGATGTGATGTTTTTCCATCAGGTCCTTGATCATTTTACCGGACGGCTTACGGCATTCGCATTTGTCATCAGGTGAATGTGGACAAATGGCGAAGTCCTTAAAGGGAACAAGTTTTTGTTCGCGAAGATCATTTTGAAGTTGTTTGTGGATAACGTAGACATTTTCGAGCGAGAAGTAGCCACGGCCGACACCAGACTGGTTTGTTACGATAAAAAGTTCGTAACCCAGTTGCTCCAAAAGCCTCAAGGCCTTCATGGTATCCGGAAAATACTCCATTTCTTCGACGCGCGAGAGATAATTCTTATCCAGAATTAGAGTTCCATCACGATCCAGGAAGATTGCTTTCCGCGTTTTAATTTACTTAGCCTCCGTTAAAGCTTAAGATAGGCCATGCTCAATGTGCTTAGGTTAATGTTCCCATATCTTCGTCCTTTTTGGAAGCAGGCTGTCTTCGCGGCTGTTCTGGCCTTCCCTCTTTCGGCCATTAAGGCGTATGAAGCTTTCCTGGTGAAAGACATCTTTGATAAAGGCTTCTCGCCGAATTCAACGTTCGATGATGCCCGTAATCTTGCTTTAATCCTGGTTGGACTGGGGATTCTTAACTATCCACTGCGCTACTATCACTACTTCGGTCTTCGTCAGGTTGTGGATAAATCCACACGTCGTATCCGTTCAGCGATCTACAACAAGTTTCAGGTTCTGCCTGCCAAGTATTATTCTCAACAGAAGCAGGGAACACTCATTTCTACGATCATGGCCGATACAGCGGTCTTTTCAGAAGCTTTCAAAAACTCACTAGAAGTTGTGCGTGAACCAATCACTGCACTTTCTCTTTTAGGTGTAGCTTTTTATCACGACTGGCAATTAACTCTTATTATCTTTGCAACTGCTCCGCTCTTCATCATCACATTGCATTTTTCGGGTAAACGAATCCGCAAATACACTGGTAAAGCTCAGCAGGACAACGCCGAGATGACTCATATTGTGGGTGAAGCTCTTGGTGGACAAAAGATTGTTAAAGCCTTTGGACTTCAGGAATACATCATCAATCGATTTGAAAAATTCCAGGAAAGACTTCTCTTCCACAGAAGAATGAGTAACTCAGCTGAAGAAATTTCTCATCCGCTCGTTGAACTTATCGGTTCATTCGCATTTGCGGGTGTGATTGTTTTCGCTCATCACAGAATTACTAGCGGACAGTTAACTACCGGAGGATTTATTTCTTTCGTAGCTGCTCTTGCTATGTTCATGGATCCAGTCAGAAGATTCAGCAAGGCAAATGCCAAGCTCAATCAGGCACAGGCAGCTGCGACCAGAATCTTCGGTCTTCTCGATGTGAAAGAAGAACCAAGTGT
>JBEIQF010000471.1:0-2144 GCA_040376635.1 Halobacteriovoraceae bacterium | reverse complement strand
TGTCTCGCTTTCTCTCTCCAGCTGATGAATGAGGGTTCAATCCTGACGATGTTCATACTTCACCGGTGACCGCACCGATTTTTGCATCGAAGAGATCAAGTTGAACGTTTTCTTTTTCAGTCAGGAGAGTCTGAAGAAGAGGAGAGTCGAGGAGTTTTACGTTGGAATGATCATCGTGAGTTGTCACAAAGAATTTAATCTTATGCATGTTCACCCGCATCTTGATGAGATCATCAAAACGGATTTTTCTGATCATGCGGGCCTGAATGATACGATCCACGTTCCGGATACCAAGGCCCGGCACGCGAAGAAGCATTTCTCTTGGAGCAGAGTTCAGATCTATCGGGAACAAGTGACGATTGCGTAGTGCCCACGCAAGTTTCGGATCGAGATCAAGATCAAGTTGTTTCACACTCTCAGGCAAAACCTCGTTGATATCAAATCCATAGAGGCGAATCAGCCAGTCACTCTGATAGAGCCTGTGCTCTCTCATCATCGGAGGTTTAATTAAAGGCAAATTCGGATCACCATCCGGAATGGGAGAGAAGGCCGAATAATAAACGCGTTTTAAATTTTGTTTTTTATAAAGTGTGTCTGCCTTGAGCATGATGTCGCGGTCAGAGCTTTCAGTCGCACCCACAATCATCTGTGTCGACTGTCCACCCGGAGCAAATGTCCGTTTATCTTCCTTGTGTTCAAGAATCGCTTCACGAATCTGAGACATAGAAGTTTCAATCTCAGAATGTGTTTTTGCAGGAGCAAGATCATCGAGATCTTTCTGAAGAGGAAGTTCTATGTTGGCACTTAAGCGGTCAGCATAGAGTCCGGCCTTTCTTAAGAGTGCCTCTGAGCAACCTGCCACTGCTTTCAAATGAATGTAGCCGCCAAAACGGTGTTCAATTCTGAGTTTCTTCGCGATGAGAATCATCTCTTCCATGGTTTCATCAGAACTTTTCGCAACTCCTGAAGATAGAAAGAGACCTTCGATATAATTTCGTTTGTAGAAATCCATAGTGAGAGTCACCACTTCATCTACTGTGAATTTCGCGCGTTTAACTTCCGATGAGACCCGGTTGATACAATACGAGCAATCGTAAATACAAAAATTCGTCAGAAGAATTTTAAGAAGGGAGATACAGCGCCCGTCAGGAGTATAACTGTGGCAAATCCCAGCTCCCTGAACGTTTCCGATTCCGTTCTTTTCGGCCTTACGTTTGACCCCTGAACTGGCGCAGGAAGCATCATACTTCGCAGCATCAGCGAGAATGGCAAGTTTGTCTTTTAAATCCATAGGGCATTATATTGGACAATAGGGATCGCCGACAAAAAGTTATTCAGCTTGTCTAAGTTATTGTGTAGGCTAAATCCATGCCAGATTGGAACCTTCGCCGGATTAGTACCGGGACATTAGCTGTGACAAACCTCATTGGGAAAACTTCGCTTCGTAAGAAAGTGGAGTGGAATCTTTTTTCTCATCAGACATATGCTGAGAAGAATGGAACCAAGCTTTCTTGTGATGTTTATGTTCCAAAATCCTCGGGTATGAAGCCTGCAGTCCTCGTTGTTCACGGAGGAGGATGGAGTGGCCGTTCTCGAAAAGACACTGAGTTTTACTCGGAACAACTGGCGGGACAAGGTTACGTTGTTGTGAACTGTTCATACCGACTTGCCCCTCAGCACATCTATCCAAGTCCGGTTGAGGACGTGAGAGACTGTTATCACTGGATGGTCAAACACTCTCAGGAATTTCAGATCGACACATCAAGAATCGGCGCGATGGGATACTCTGCAGGAGCTCATCTCTTGTCACTCGTTAGTGCCTGGTCTTCGCAGAATCGCGAATCATACGCAGATATTGATTTTAAGGTTGTTGTTTGCGGAGGTGGGGTTTATGACTTCATGGTTTATCCGCTCTCTCCCTATATCAACCGTTTTACAACTTTCTACCGTGATCAAAATATTGATCTCTATCAGAACGCTTCTCCCATGCACCAGCTTGGAAATGACCTTCCGTATTTCTTCCTTTTTCATTCTTATGAAGATGAATTAGTTGAACATGATCAAATGGATAGATTTGCGGATGCAATCCGAAAGAGGGGCGGAAAAGTAGAAACATATACTGTTTCCCGTCTTAGTCATGGTTA
>JBEIQF010000202.1:0-6258 GCA_040376635.1 Halobacteriovoraceae bacterium | reverse complement strand
TTTCAGACAAATTATGCTTGATATCGGCATTTTGAAAGAATCAGAAATTTATGTGAGCATGGAAATCATTAGTGAGTTACTACACGGCAAGAACAAATCCTTATTCACATTCGGAGTCTAATACGTACTGACTTCTCCCGTAAACTTCAAAGAATGACGACGACAATCCGTATTTATTTTTCAAAATATAAGCCATAGAAGATGCTTCCCCAAGTGGTGCACGATTAGTGTAGCAGGTAGTATCTACTACGTGAAAAGAAGAGTTAACGCTGTCTTTTATAACGATGAGTTTTGTTTCTGGTATTAAGCTTTTTTTGTTATCAAGAGCGGTATGAACGACCATCTTTATTCGTGACATATCTTTCTTGGCCTCTAGTCCTGATTTATAAGAACCGAAACTCAAGGCATATACACGTCCATGCACGACTGAGCCTCTCTCGCAGATAAAAGGTTCATTTGCTTCAAGACCAGTTATGGTGATGAAAAAAAACAGTAACAAGATGATAGGTTTCGTTTTTGATAACATAATTCACTTATCGGTTTTTAATCAACAACCTTCAGTAGAATGAATGACCAAAAGAGTCCTCTGTCCTCGCTATATTGTCATATAAGTGACCTTGAATTAAATATTGTTTAATATGGTTGTTAAAGCATGTTTCTAAGGGCTATTAATGAACGATATAGAGTTTAAATTCTTTCAGATTGGTACAAAAGATCACGTATATATTCGTACACCAAATTTTTTGAATGCTGACACACTTAAAGATCTCGAAATGATCATTAATGGAATTGATGATAAACACAGTGGGAAAGACTTCATTTTCGACTATACCAATCTCGCTTTCTGTTCCCCGCTCGGGCTCAGCATGGTCTTTATCATGCATCAGATGGCGAGAAATGTTGGAAAAGTACAAGTCATCCCCCCACTTGGGCCACTAAAGCGTACTATGCTTGTGAATGGTATTGTAAGAGAAACTGAATTAAACGATGGACAAGAATCTTTAAAACAATTAATTAAGTCTCAACCATCTTTAGTTAATTTGCTGGACTCCTAGCGACAATCAATTTCGCCTAAATACTCAACTTGTACTTCTTCGTCTTGAGATTTGAGACTTATGACTTGTGAACATCCATCATTACCGTTCGTTAATGTCACATGGTAATGAGGATCTTTGTTTTTCAGTTGTAATTTGCTGACGGCGGTAACAGAGTATCCTAAATCTTGGTAATGAGATGAAACCATATCGACAATGGCCTCATCTTCAATCGAAGCATATGAACGGAATGACATGTTTTGAGTTGAGCATCCGACCAACATAAAACCACATGCTAAAAGTGCAATACGTTTCTTCATTATTTTCCCTCTGATTTGTCTACGGTGAACAGTTAATGTGTTTACCGAAATATCGTTTTACTTCGGAATTCGTCAAA
The DNA here is from genome assembly GCA_040376635.1 of Halobacteriovoraceae bacterium. Classification (GTDB taxonomy): domain Bacteria; phylum Bdellovibrionota; class Bacteriovoracia; order Bacteriovoracales; family Bacteriovoracaceae; genus Peredibacter. The sequence continues at coordinate 4,827 of JBEIQF010000202.1, read as the reverse complement.
ATCTTTCCCTTCAAATACCATGCAGTAGCTTTGAATACATCTTTGTCATTACAGATGAGTCTGACTTCAAAGTTTGTATATGTAAAAACGTCTTCACCTTTTTGATTCTTCAAAAAAGAAGGATCATAATTATCTAATTCAAAAATGATTACTTTTTTACCTGGATGCATTTCTATTGCTGATCTGACCGTTTTTTCTACGGTCATTACGGAGTACTCCGGGGAGATTTTGAACCACTTTTCATTTTCATCTAAATATGGTGTCTCGGTGAATTTTTTATAAGTAACTATGTTCCTATGTAATCTTTTGCCCATTTTTTCTGCAAAACTTTCAAGTGTAGACGCGGAGGCAATCTTCTTATTCTCATCTCTGCCGAGAGCAATCAAGGGCCAGTTTTCAGTCGGTAAATCGATTGCCCATTTTTCTTCCGGAAATGCAGAAGATGTTTTTACAAGTTTTTCAGTAACTTTTGAGCTTTTAACAATCATCTTCAGCGGGAACAAAGCTCCTTCTGCAACTTTCCATCCTACGGAGACTCTTAATTGAGATAGATCCGCTCGTGCCTGCTGCCAATCGGCTAATTGTACAACTGACAATCCCTGAGACAATCTTGATATTTTGTTGGCTTCGTAAGTTTCATAGGCACCAACTGCTGCGAATGCAACTTCTCCGCCAACTAACACTGCTCCAATGCTTACAGGAGTGAGTACACCTACCGCGAGCATACCAGAACCAATTACGGCATAGGTCCCCAAGCTGGAATCAACATATGGTGATTCCTGAAGCATTCCACAATGTGTTTCTTTTAATTTGCCTTCAACATTTGAAATATCTTTTCCGGCCTTCTTTGCCTCAATAATATTTCTGGCCATGACCTTTCTTACGAGAGGTTTAAAGTGATGAAGTTTCTCTCCTGAAGTACTACAAATTTCTTGAATACTTCCATCAAGCTCCTGAACTTTCTTCTTCATCGCTTCTTGAGCAAGAGTTGTTAATTCAAGCATCTTTTCAGGATTATTCGCCAGCATAAGCTCAATCCTGGCAAGAATCTGGCCATCGTAGTCGTTCCCAGGCTCTTTAGAAAAATTTGCATTAAATGAAGAAAGAAATTCTTTTCCGGAAAGCGTTTTTCCAACAGTTCCCTTCTCGCGTTCAATGAATTTTATACTTTTCTCGGTGAACTGAGACTTTTTGAAATTTCCTTTTTCAATAAACTCTGTCGTATCAACGGAAATCGGATTTTTATGAATCGCCTTATCAATTACTTCTTTTCTGCTCAAAAGTGGATCAATTTTTTGATTTAGAACGTCGAGTTTATCAACGAGAGTTTTCTGCCTTGCTTTCCTTAATTCATCATTCTGAGCAATGATTAACAGTTCTTGTGATGTAACTCCTAAAAATGAATTTCCAGATTTCTTGTTGTTTTCCTCATAAAATCTGCCGGCATTTACATCCTCAACAATCTTTAATTCCTTTTCAAGTTTAACTCTTTCATTAAAGAGAGCCGCTAGTTCTTTACTGTTACTTTTACTCTCTTCCCAAAGGGCATTAACTTTAATTGCATCTAGAATGGATTGTGCGACAAATTCTTTCTGCTTAGATAAAAGGTCATTTACATTTTTCTGCAGATCAAGCGTTAACTCTTTATCAAACTCATTTATTTTTATATCTGCATTCTTTTCGAAGCAGTTTTTAATATTCACATCACCCTGGGCATCAATGCCAACCGGGTCAACGGCAACCTTCATCTTGCCGTTCGTCTTGGCCTGTTTCCTATACAGAATGGGAGAAGAAACTCTGAAATTAGTGTTTGGTGGTATCAACTCAGGAAATATCTTGAGTGCCTCTGCTTTTGACTCTAATAAGCCTTTAACAGAAACGTTGATCAAATCTTTTCGAAAACTGACACTATCAATTTTGGATTTAAAAGAAAGAAGGTTCGAAATCGAATCTCCATCATCAAAACTGCAATCGATAGGCTTGCTTTGACCAAAGCAATAATCCGGCCTAGTCACCAACATCTCATCCCGAAATTCAGGAGAGATCTTGCGAGTCCCCTCCGCCACAGCTGAAATCGACATAAAGACCGAGCCGACGACGATTATCTTTTTTATGAATATAAACACCGTAGTTCTCATGATTTCGGTATCGGTTCCTGAGAGGTGTACTAAAGATGGTATTTGCAAAAGTGAGGACAAGGAGGACTAAAGCAGTCAACCTAAATTGGATTAATCGACAGAGATAACCGTTATATTGTTGTTCTTCAAGACCCTTGTGAATACTCCATCACCGTCAGTAAGTTTACCGCTAAACGAACCATCGTAAATGAATCCGCTTCCGCACATTGGTGATCTGGATTTGAGATAGGCGACAGTTGCCCCTGAAAGCTCGGATATTTTAAAAGCTTCGAGTGCGCCCTGATTGTATTGTTGAGTTACATCAGATCCACATTTTGTGATGATTCTATCCCCCTGCTTTTCAGCAGGAGGTCTTGGAGTAGGAAGTCCACCCAATTGCTCCGGACAGACTGGAATCGCCTCACCTTTACGTACTAATTCTTTTATCGATTCTCTTTCTTGGGAAGCACAATCATAGCGACAATGAATTCCCGCCAGGCAGGCAGATACAATAACTTTCATTATTCAGAATAGACATTCTGAATGCTAATCAAACTACAGTCTTCAGCATTTAGTACGAGACGATCCATAAACCATCCACTGTGTTCTGAACCAGTAACTTCATAAATGAGTTTATTGTCTACAATGTTTGAAGCAGTATTTCGAAGGTCAATCGAGAAGTGAACATCTCTGTCATTACGAGATAGCTCATAATGTTCGTGAGCAGTATCAAGACAAGATTCAACTGTATGAGCTGAGGCAAAAGAGGCAGCAGTCATAAGTGTCATTAAGAGGATCAGGTGTCTCATGGTTCTTTCCTGGTGTTTACGTTTTAGATATTTATAAAGTCACAGGAATAGCCAGACAATGCGAACTGTAGAGATTACACAGACATCAATTTCTTAAAACACGTTTTCCTCAGTCCTCAGAATCACACTTTGTTACTGGGAACGAAAACTAGCCCGGGCACTTACAAACATCTGCTACATTTACTTTAACAACGCTGATGTCTCGCACGATGGGTCCACCGCCACTTATCAAGGCCATACGTAAAAAGCCGGTACGTCGAACGAGAAGCTGACCATTTGCAAGAACAGCTTCAATCCTCACTTCCTCGCCAGAATCAATCGTATCGGTTGAGACTTGAAGCTTAACGAAGTCACCTTTTCGCATTCCTTCGATCTCTTTAACTTCAGGGATTGCATCTGAAGTATTTCTGACAATTTTTTTAAGATGATGAGTTTTTCCAAAGACACTATCCGTATAAGTAATCCCAGTCCTACAAGTAAATTCTGCACGACCATTTTTAGCAACGTAAAACGCCTGACAAATATTTCCGTCTAAGATGGCGACTTCATTTTTTTTTACACCATTTACCCTGGCTTCCGTTGTCTCTGAAACATCTGAAAGATTCATTTTCAATTGTTCACCATTAACAGATTTATAGCTAATGTATCCCTCTTTTTCGTGGACCTGAGTATTACCATAAACATGGGGCAAACTATTGTGGATATAAGTAGCGGCAGAAAGAACAGGGCTAAATAGGATGACGGTAACAGCGAAAAGGCTTTTCATATTGATCTCCTCAATATTTGATTCATCAATAATGTTGTCGGATAGAGAAAAGAACAACTTTATGTATTTGTGGGTAGTAGTCCTCAGTCTTAGAGGTATACCACCCACAAACCGTTTATTTTATCTTTAAAAGGACTTCAACCATTTTCACATTCCTAACTCGAAAGCCATCATCAACTACTTTTACGAAGCGCTTGCTTTCAAATTTACAATTTCCACTCTCAAGAAAGCTCATTCCGCTATCTGGAAACCAGCGTCTATCGTAGAATGTGCCACACACAACTTCAGTCACACCGTTGTCGTAAACAACGCCGTTAAGTTCAGGATCATAACTTAATCCAGGAACTTCAATATCAAAGACGTCATAATAGATTTCGTCTGAGAAAGATTCTCCAAGAGTTACTTCTACCCAAGCACGTTTTAAGTTCTTGTTTACTTCGAATTTGATTTCATGAACTTTTTTATCAAAAGTCTCTTTGTATTCCATTAGGCTGATTGTATCGGATGCAGATGCGATGGAAGTGAAGAGCATTGATAAAACGATGAGAGCTTTCATTGGTATTCCCCTTATAAAGTGTAACGATGCCCACTTATAAAAAAGAATAACGATGAAGTATAGGTCGCACCAATACGAAAACAAAAACTTAACAGTTCACTAACAATCTAATGTCCTCTGTCCTCATCTTTTGATCTACTGACAAAAGGTAGACGGTGGCGGATTAGTCCTTTCATGCCAAGGAAGGAACCTCATACAATCGGTATCCATTTCATGAAGGTGTTTTTCCATTTGAATTTTCAACTTATTCAAGTTCTTTACTCGGTTTGCCATCGTACCTATGTCAAAGGCTGGATGAGAAAGGAATGCATCCATTTTTGAAAGGTTTTCCATAACTTCTTTTCTCGAAGCTCTTTCAAGTTTATGGGCCGTAGGTAACCAGAAAGAATTTTTATCTTTGTGCAAGGTTTTGAGCTTTTCATCTCCCCCCATGGCCTTAGAAACTTTGTTTTTAGAACTCTGATAAAGCCAGCCTACAAATCCTAAATCAGTGTCCAGAGCGTCTTTGAGGTCCTGTGGAAGTGAATCAAGCTCTCTTTGAGCGTCATTGATTGTCTTGGAAAAGACTGCTGGAAAATT
>JBEIQF010000450.1:0-2400 GCA_040376635.1 Halobacteriovoraceae bacterium | reverse complement strand
CGGATGAGGAGATTAAAGATCTCAACTCATGTATCATTCTTAACGGTAAAAATGTTTCGAAGAAAGCTGAGAAGACTGTCTGGTGGAATGATTTGGTAGAAGAAGTTAAGTAGGTTTTGATTCTTTGATGCAATCTACCGGGCAAATCTCAATGCATAAACCGCACAATGTGCAGCTCCACGGGTCGACGTGATAAACCTGACCATTCGTAACAATGGCATTTTCAGGACAAATCAGACGGCAATCATCGCAGGATATGCAAATTGAGGAGATTTCCAGTACGACTTCATTCATAATGCTATTATAGGGCAAATCTCATATGGAACAATTGAAAGTAAAAAAGAAAGATACGATTATTCTGAACGTGATCATCTATCTTTTTCTGTCGTTCTTCTTTCTCTATATCCAGCACGCTTACCGCCACCATCTCTCACCGTTCTCACTGGTTTACATGAGAAAGGGTCTGGAACTCTTCTGGTATGTCGCTGCGACTCTGACTATTTCCGGTATCATGATCTGGAAACATCACAACTATTCCATTCTCATGTATCGACTCTCTGTTCTTCTCGTTGGTTTCAAAGTGGTTGAAGGCCTCTTTATTGAGTTCAACAAGATCATCGTTATCGCTTTGTTCTTCTACGTCACGATCTCATACTTCCTTTATCAACTTCTGAATTATTACCTCCATCTCGCGAGTATTAATCCGAATTACAGCAAGGATGATCTCTTCGAGCCACTTTTGAAGAAGATCCATTGCAAAGTGAAAGCTGATGATTTTGAAGTCACCGGACATTTATCAAATTGGGATTACGAAGGTTGTTTCATCAAGCTCGATTCGGCCAAACAACTACCGGCCAATGTGAAAATCCAGGTCTTTTTCCAAGACCGAGAATTCCTGCAAAACGGGGAAGTAGTTGCCTCCACTCTTGATTTTACTGGGGTTGGGATAAAATTTGAGAGAACTGTAAAAGATATAAGCGTATTTAATTGGGCCGAATTCATGCAGATTGTTCATGAGCTTGGTTTTCAACCAGAAAGGTTACGATGATGAAATGGATGCTTCCGTTATTGTTTCTTCTAACATCATGTCTTGAGGATAATCTAAGTCCTGAAGCTGCTTTGAAGAATTTCGTAGAAGCTCGTATGGGCACTGTCGTAACTCGTGAATACGTTCTTGAGAAGGTGACTGGTAAAATGCGGCAGAGCCTTGAAAATATCAGTCCGGAAGAATTCGAAAAGTTTGCAGATCTTCGTAACGTTAAAAAAGACAGTTTCAAAATCCTCTCGAAATCATGCCAGGACAAAAAGTGTTTCATCACTTATTCCGTTGGTTATCAAACCATGGATAAAGACAAAACTTCGTATGTGACGGAAGTGAAGAAAATAGCTGAAGTTCAGAATGAAGATGGTAAATGGTTGATCGCTGAAGTCAGCAATATCAAGACCTACCATGAAGCTCTTGAGGCAATTAATCCCCTAGAATAATATTTTCTTAATTTAATTCATTTTGTTTCTATAATGCCGATAGGTATTACGGAGACAATCAATGGCCGAAACCACAGATTTCCTTTCATTCCTTGTTGATGAAACACTCAAACTGCAGAAGAGCGGCGAGGCCGGTCTTTCAAGCTTTGAGCACAAGCTTTCTGACTACAAAATGAAGTATTTGAAAGGTGAGTTTATTCCGCAAACGCAGATGTTACGTTTCAACACGAAATTTGGTGTTCTTGATATGCCAGTGAATTGGTCTGTGTTCTCAGTTGAAGCTGGTTCCGGAGATGTTGTCCTGACATCAGAAGAAGACCAGGACCATCTTTTTGAAGTCATGAAGATGGCGTGGAATCCTTCACTGACTAAGATGCTTGTTACTCACGCCGACGGTTTCTGCTATCTCGTGGGCCTTGAAGCGCACGATGAAATGCATCTCAAAGATCTACTTGCACCCATCGAATGGATGAAAGCTGCATAATAAAAAAAGCCCTCTTTCGAGGGCTTTTTTATTTAAACATGTAATTCAGAATTAAAGAGCTACGTAGTACTGCTTAAGCATCTGCGCATCTACTTCAAGGTTTGGAGAGTTACATACAACGTAACCTCTGCAATCCATATCTTTAAGAGCTTTCATAAGGTCTTTCCAGTTGAACTTAGATTTCTCTAGGTTCAAGTGTTTTAAGTCACCCTTAGAGTTAGAGCTGATACCAGAGATATGAATGTGCATTTCTTCAAGAGCTTTAGCACCAAGTTCAGACTTCAAAGTCTCAAGTGTTTCACAGAAACCTTTATAGTCATTCACTGAACCCGTACGAGCGTAAAGGTGAGAGAAATCCATACAAGGCTTACAGCTATTCACTGATTTAGAAAGCGAGATCAACTCTTCAAGAGAACCAAACTGAGAAGTTT
>JBEIQF010000024.1:0-17186 GCA_040376635.1 Halobacteriovoraceae bacterium | reverse complement strand
TTACCGATTGTCGTATGGCCATCAACAACTACATTTGAATGAAAAAGACAGTCGTCACCGATTGTTACATTCGCGCCGATAACGCAGAAAGGTCCAATCTGAACGTTGTTCCCGATTTTTGCTTCAGGATGAATAAAGGCCATTGGGTGAGCAGTGTAATTTTTAGACATATAAAGACTCGCTTTTAGTGATAAGTGATTTTCAAAGAGGCCATGACTGAACACTGAGACATTAATTCGCCGTTAGCGAAAATTTCACAGTCGTACATCTGAATAGGGCCTCTTACTTTCGTAAGAGTTGAATGAATTTCAAGATCCATTGGCGGAAGAACCGGCTTTCTGAATTTTGCATTTTCAACACCAAGCAATTGGACATCAAGTTTTGTCTGCTCAATCGGTTTTTCAATACAGAATACAGTCAGGAATGAAGCAGCTTGTGCCATCATCTCAACCTGAACAACACCTGGAAGAATAGGAAAGCCAGGAAAGTGACCTTCAAGAACTTTAACTGAATTATCTACTTTGAAAGTACAGATACTCTTTCCGCCAACGATATCCGCCGGCTTAAATGGGCCTGTCTTCCCTTTCAAAGAATCGGGTGCAATGACTTCTTTTACCGTATCGATGAAGAGAAAAGGATCTCTGTGAGGAAGGAATTCCATGACTTGTTTTTTGTCATATAACATAACTACTCCTTAGACTTTTCTTTGAGAGACATGGTGCGAATGTAAGCAATGCCTTTCATCCACTCTCTGAGATCCTTCGCAGGATGGCCTCCGAGTTTAGAACCAGCAGGCCAGATAGCGCCTTCATTTACTTTTGCACCACCAGCAACTTGAGTGCCCATGCCGATATGTGAATCAGGACCAATCGCTGCACGACCGCCCATGACAACGTAATCTTCAAGTACTGCTGAACCAGCAACTCCGCCTTGTCCGCAAATGATGACACCCTTACCGAGCTTCACGTTGTGAGCAATCTGAACAAGATTATCAAGACGTGTGCCTGAACCGATAATTGTCGGAGAGAATGTTCCCTGATCAATCGAGCAGTTCGAACCAATCTCAACATCATCGTGGATATGAACTCCGCCCATGTGCCAGATCTTAACGTGCTTGCCTTGGTGGAATGTATAACCGTAACCGTCAGCTCCGATCACTGTACCGCCGTGGATTCTGCAATCCTTGCCGATTTTTGTGAATGGATAAACTGTTACGTTCGGATAAAGTTTTGTGTTCTCACCGATTTCTGAATGAGGAAGAATCACACACCCAGGCATGATCTCTACACGTGGACCGATCTTCACATTCTCACCGATGAAAACGTTCTGAGCAATATACGCACTTGGATCGATATCAGTTGTGCCCATCTGGCGGCCATCAACTTGTGTATTCAGCCCTTTCATCTTCATATCGTAAAATGGTTTCGAAAGAAGAGTCAGAGACATCGCAACGTTTGATGAAAGAGCAATCCATGGAAGCTTTTCCATTTCAGCTTTCAATTCAGCATTCACGAGATTGAAAAATTTCTCATCAACGATCGCACCGATCTTAAGAGAGACTGCTTTTTCAATATTCGGTTTAAATTTTTCGAGGAACTTTGCGTTCTTAATGAACACGACAGAGTTTTCACTCAGACCGTCTAATGCAGAAATGGCCAGAATTTCTTCTGGCCACTCGGTATTTTTAACAAACTTTAAACTTGTATCAAATTTCGCTAAATCCTGGAGCTTCATTGCTCCTCCGTTTTAATATCCGGAAAATTATTTTCCTGGATGTTTTTTGTCGTAAGCTTTGATCACTTCTTCAGTAAGATCTTTCTTTGATTCAGCGTAAACGATTGGAGCAGCTGAAAGTTCGAAAGTCATCGCTACAGCGTTAGCTTTAGAAACTTCATCGATAATAGGACGAAGTTTTTCAAGAATCGGCTTTTTCATATCCTGCTCCATCTTCTGGATGTCACGCTGATATTCCATAGTCTTGTTTTGAAGCTTCATCATCATGTCCTGCATTTCACGCTCTTTATTTGCACGAGCAGCTTCTGCAAGAACCATAGATTGCTTTTTGTAATCTTCCTGAGCTTTCTTGATTTTATCTTCGTCTTTTTTAAGAACAGCTTTCTTATCGTTGAAAGACTTCTCAAGAGTTTTCTGAACGTTCTTCCCTTCTTTAATTGTTGTGATGATCTTTTGGATATCAACAAGACCAACAACAGTTGCAGCAAAAGATGACACGCTAAAAGTTAAGAGCATTAAGCCTAGAATAAGTTTCATAGATATCTCCTTAGAGCCAAAACTCTATCATTGATTAGAATAATTGTCCTATGTCGAAGTTAAACTGGTTCCCTGACTCTTTGTGAATGTCATCATTCTTAGGATTGATAGGGAAACCAAATTCAAATCGTAATACACCGATTGGCGAGAACCAACGGAAACCAAAACCATAGTTGCTTCGTAGGGCATAGTTATCATCTTCACCGATACGTTTTTCGAATACGTTACCAGCATCATAGAATACTACCCACTTAAGCCCTGCTTCCTTGATTAGAGGATGCTCAAGCTCAACTGTTCCAAGTAAGCTGAAAAGACCACCGAAGTTGAACACGTCATTTGTCTTAGTATTTGTGTTAAATGCACGTCTTCTTGGACCGATATCTTCAAGGTTGAATCCACGCATGTTTCTTGCGCCACCCATTGAGAATTTTTCAATACGCGGAATCTCACGGCTCGTTGTCTTGAAGAGCTGCTGAGCGTGGACACGTGTTCTTAGAACAAGGTCACCAATAACCGGACGGTAGTAACGGCCCTCAGCTTCACCTTTCATCCAGCGGTAAGTACCACCAAGACCAGTGTATTCAAGAGCTGTTGAAGCGTAGTAACCGTTCGATGGTTCGAAAATGTTGTTACGCTTATCACGGATGATCGAAGCTTGAAGCGATGAACCTGATCCATTCTCATCCTTCTTATTGATACCCTGGTTAATCACGTCACTCACTTTGTTATCTTCATAACGGTAAGTGAGAAAGAGACGAGTATATTCAAAGATCGGGTGACCCACTCGAACATCTCCACCATGCTTACGGTAAGCGAATGAACGAATGAAGAATGAGAGAGTCTGGTAGTAATCTGCACCGGCAGTCCACTTCGTATCGAAGAGGTACGGCTCAGTGAAACCGACGTTATAAATCTGCTGACGGTTTGAGTACGAAAGGTTCATGTTAATGTTCTGACCAAGACCACGGAAGTTGTTCTGGGCAACTGAGGCCTGAACGAATCCTTGAGTCGCAGTAGAGTAACCTGCACCGAGTGAAATCTGACCAGTCGGACGCTCTTTGATGGAAATTTCCACATCAAGAATATTGTCCGTACCTTTTCTTGTAATCGTATTGAAGATTACACTTTCAGGCTGGAAGAATCCGAGGCGGTTAACGTTATCTTTTGAAATACGAAGCTTCGATCCGGAGTACATTTCCCCTTCATGAATCTTGAGCTCTCGCCTGATAACCTTATCTCTGGTTTTCGTGTTCCCTTTCATGATGATCTTACCGAAGTAAGCGATCACACCTTTCTCGAAAGAGAAGACAACATCAACTTTGTTTTCACCAGGAACAACTTCAAGGGTACGAAGAACGTTAGCGAACGCGTAACCTTTATCCTGGTACATTTCTGTTAAAGTCTGGATATCAAGACGAAGATTTTCTTCGTTATAGATGTCACCTGATTTCAATTTCAGTTTTTCCATCATTTCTTGATCAGTGAAGAGAAGCTCTCCGTTGAACGAAATGTTGTTTACTGTAAATTGAGGACCTTCCTGAAGACGAACTGTAATGAAGATCCACTTCTTATCTTCTGAAGCCGTAACTTCAGGATTCTGAATGTTAATCTGAAGGTAACCACGAGTTTTGTAGAAGTACTTAAGTCGTTCTACATCTGTCTGGAAATTTACTTCCTTGAAGTTCCCTGAGCCAGAAAGGAATGAGAAGTAAGTTTCTTCACGCGTCTGCATGAAGTTCTTAAGTTCTTCGTCAGCGATTTCCTTATTACCAAGGAACGTGATCTTTTTAACGCGAACCTTGTCCCACTCTTTGATTTTGAATTTTACGTCAACTGAACCGTTCTTGTTGTCCTGGATCGTGTAGCTTGCGAGTGCAAGGAAGTAGCCTTTTTCCTCGTAATGCTTCTGAAGAAGGAGAACGTCATTTTTAAGAGTCGAGATATCAAGGATGTTAAATTCTTTAGACTTAATCTGCTGCTTAAGATCGTCATCATTGATTTCATCGTTCCCTGAGAACGTGATTTTTCCGATGATCGGTTTTTCTTTGAGCTTAAAGAGAAGGATATTTTTATCACCGGAGATCTTATGGAAAGCTTCTACTTCTTCAAAATATTTCATCTCGTAAATACGAGAGAGATCTTTTCTTAGAAGATAGTTATCCAGCATCATGTCCGGACGAGTTCCAAGTTTTTCCTGAATGGCCTCAGATTCAACTTTACGATTACCCGTGAATTCAATCGAATCAACACGGAACATCTCTTTAATAGGACCAATAATTTCCTGAGAGAAAGCGGATTGAGTCCCGATGAAGAGAAAGATAAATAGGAAAAACCACTGCGCTATTTTCAACGACTAAATCCTTAACGCGAAAAGCTATCTAATTAATTTTATTTGCAGTTGAGAATACTAGCCAATTATCTGACCATCTTCAATCACTATTTTGCGAGGAAAGAACGACGCCACTTTATCGTCGTGAGTCACGACCATCAAAGTTGCACCGAAATCTGCTGCAAGATTTTTAAGAAGTGTAGAAACTTTCTCTGAGTTTTTTGAATCAAGGTTCCCTGTCGGTTCATCACAAAGAAGGATCTTCGGACGAAGTGAAAGGGCCCTGATGATGTTAATGCGTTGCTGCTCTCCACCAGAAATTTCAAAAGGAAACTTTTGAAGACAGTGAGTGACTCCAAGAATTTTAGCAAGTTCGTTCGTGTCCTTCTCAACTTTGGCCGTATCACGACCACCAATTCGAGCAGGAAGAAGGATATTGTCTCTGCATGTCATTGAAGGAAGAAGAAAGTGGAACTGGAACACAAAACCCACATGTGAGTTTCGGAAGTTCGCCAGCTCATCATCACTCATGGATGTAAGGTTTTTGTTATCCATGATCACTTTGCCCGAAGACGGATGATCAAGACCACCTAGAAGATACAATAAAGTTGATTTGCCCGAGCCAGAAGCACCACGGATCGCAACGAGTTCGCGCGCCTCAATTTCAAAATTAATGCCCTGAAGGACCTTCGTTTTACCGAATGATTTTTCAACATTCTCGAGACGGATAAAACTCATGAACTAAACTCCTGCCTTAAACCCTGGATGATCGGACGCTTTTTCATTCTGAAATAACCAACGAATGCCGATAAGAGGATCCAAACTAATGATAATCCATACACTGTCACATAAGCCATTAAATCAAGACGGATATTGAGGGATGAAAGAACGTAGATTTCACCCGGAATCTGGAGAAACGAAACGTGCTGCAAGCACCAGTTAAATAATAGGGAAAGAAGATGTGCGCCTACGCATGAAATAGACCAGATGATGATCACTGAGAAAAACCAGAAACGCATGAGGCTTCCGAGTGACATTCCGACTGCGCGAAGGAAGAAAAACTCCTGCGCTTTCTTCTCCATGATGTAGATCACAAACGCGATGATATTAAAGACAGCAACAACAACGATGAGTTGAAGAATAAGAGAGATAGAGAATTTCTCCACTTTCACCGCTTCAATCAGGAAGTCATATTCATTCCAAAAGGGACGAACAACAAATTCCGATGACATCACATCCTTCAGCGTCTGAGTCTGAGCACGAATCGGCTCTAAACTCTCAAGCGGCTTATTAGTCGCCTCAGTCGAAAGAATGATCATGTTAATGCGGTTATCAACTTCAAGCAGTGAGGAGAGATCTTCACGACTCAAATAAACAAATCGTAAATCTTTCTGATAAATGCCGTGCTTGATAACACCAGCAAGATTGAATGATTGGATTAATGGAAGCTCATTCCCTCTTCCGAATGTGAGGGCGATTGAATCACCCATTTGTGCTTTCATCTGTTTGGCGAGTTCTTCACCAATGACAATACCACCAGAGGGAACAGACACTTTAAGACCAGTGGCCTCAGAGAAATTTGTTCCTTCAATACCGCGGACAAGAACACCTTTACTGAACTCTCCGTAGAGCGCAAAAGCTTCAGTCTGAATGACTGGTGCAACGGCGATTGGTTTAACAGTTGAGATTTCTCCCTGAAGCTGGGGACCCAGTTCAAAGAAACCTTTTCTGTTCGTGATGAGAATATCACCCGAAGAATGACGAAGACCCGATTTTAACAAGTGATCAAATCCATCCATCAGACCGAACGTACAAAGAATAACTGCAATAGAGAACGTGAAAGAAAAAATAGTCGCCAGCAGGATTTTACCTGCTGAACGACCATGAAGAACGATTGCTAAAATGGATTTGTAAGACTTCATTACTCTTCTTCAGAGAAGAACTGTTCTTTCTTAAGAAGAGGGAAAAGGATCACTTCGCGAATTGTTGGTGAGTCAGTAAGAATCATGCACAGACGATCAATACCAATACCTTGACCTGCTGTAGGCGGCATACCGTACTCAAGAGCACGTACGAAGTCATAATCAACTTCTGAAGCTTCATCATCGCCTGCTTCTTTTGCCATCGCCTGATCAGCGAAGCGATCAAGCTGATCTGTAGGGTTATTTAACTCAGAGAATGCGTTACCAATTTCCCAACCATTCATGAAAAACTCGAAACGATCTACGAACTCAGGGTTCTCGTCGTTGCGGCGTGAAAGTGGAGAAACTTCAGTCGGATATTCAGTGATGAATGTCGGCTGGATAAGTTTTGATTCAGCTTTTTCTTCGAAACAAAGGACAAGAAGCTTGCCCCACGAAAGTGAGTTCAGCTTCTTCGGATCCATATCGATGCCTTTGAGTAGACCCAAGAGGTGAGCACGGTCATTCACCTGCTCCATCGTTGAATTCGTAAACTTGGCCACCGCTTCTCTCATTGTCATGCGAGCGTATGGCCCTTTCAGATTAATCTCGTGTTCACCGAACTTCACAACATCAGACTTGATAACGTGAGTAGCAAGACCAACAAGTAGATTCTCAGTGAAGTCCATGAGGTCATGGTAAGTTGCGTATGCCCAGTAGAACTCAATTGTTGTGAACTCAGGGTTGTGCTTAAGCGAGAGACCTTCGTTACGGAAACAACGGTTCATCTCGAACACTTTATTGTATCCACCAACGATCAGACGCTTTAAGTGAAGCTCAGGTGCGATACGCATGAAGAGTTCCATATCAAGAGCATTGTGGTGAGTGTTGAAAGGTTTTGCAGCCGCTCCACCTGCAACAGAATGAAGCATCGGAGTTTCAACTTCCATGAAATCATTTTGATAAAAATATTCACGGATATAACGAACGATGCTTGAGCGCATTTTTAATTTCGCGCGAACTTCTGCATCCATGATCATATCTACGTAACGCATACGAAAACGAAGTTCAGCATCAGTTAGTCCGTGGAATTTTTCTGGAAGAGGACGAATTGATTTTGTAAGGATCGTCATGTCTTTTACGTTAAGAGCAAGGTCACCTTTCATTGTTTTGAAAACGTCACCTTCTGCGTAAACGATATCGCCGAAATCAAGAAGCTTGTATTCAGCGTAGCCTTTTTCTGAAGTCACTTCTTTCTTCACGTATAACTGGAAACGAGAAGTGCCATCATCACACTGAAGGAATGCTGCTTTTCCGAAGTCACGAACCATCATTACTCGACCAGCAACTTTATACGTTGGTGTCTGGCCGATATCATCTTTCGCTTTATCAGCGTATTGATCGTTCAGGTATTTGAATGATGTGTTTGGTTTGTAACCATTCTTGTACGGGTTAGAGCCCATTTCTTCGAGCTTCTTACGTTTATCAAGACGAACTTCCATCTGTTCAGAAAAGAGTTCGGTCCAGCGGCGTACGTGTTTGTCTTTCATCATTTTCCCCGATTCAGTAAGTTTTTCGTTAATCATAGATCATCCGATCCTGTATCTTGAACTTCTCCTCCGAGTGATTTCCACTGAAGGTAAGCTTTCATAAAATCATCTAAGTCCCCATCAAGGACTGCTTGTGCCTGAGACGTACTGAAGCCCGTTCTATGGTCTTTCACGAGTTGGTACGGGTGAAGAACGTATGAGCGGATCTGTGATCCCCAGGCGATATCTTTTTTGCCGGCCTCAATCTTGTCCTGAGCTTCCTGGCGTTTTTTCATTTCATAATCATAGAGACGAGATTTTAGAATCTTCATCGCCATGGCACGGTTTTGAATCTGAGAACGTTCGTTTTGGCAGGCAACAACAATGCCCGTTGGAAAGTGAGTGAGTCGTACTGCTGAATCGGCGGTGTTTACAGATTGTCCGCCGGCACCACCAGAGCGGTAAACATCCACTCGAAGATCTTTATCTAAAACTTCAATTTCAATTGTGTCGTCAACTTCCGCACTCACAAAAATGGATGAGAACGAAGTATGGCGTCTGGCGTTTGAATCAAAAGGAGAAATACGAACAAGGCGATGAACACCTGATTCAGATTTCAATAATCCGAATGCATAATTTCCCTGAACCATCACAGTCGCAGATTTAATCCCTGCTGAATCACCGTATTGGAAGTCGAGAATGTTCGCCTTGAAACCTTTCGCCTCGGCCCAACGCTGGATCATACGAAGAAGCATTCCTGCCCAGTCGCATGACTCTGTACCGCCTGCTCCGGCGTTAATTGTAACGATGGCGTTGTTCGGATCAGTTTCACCGGCGAGAAGTGCTTTTTTCTCGGCCTCTGAAAGAGCTGTCTGAAGTTTTGGGAAAATATCGAGGGCTTCCTGAGCTGAAGCCGCGTCGCCTTCATCGGCCATTTCACAAAGGACTTCAAAATCATCAGCAAGCGTTTTTACTTTTGAGTAAAGCTTGATGACGTCTTCAATGAGTGAACGTTCTTTCTGAATTTTTGTAGCGTTAGTGGAGTCGTTCCAGAAACCATCTAAGGCTTCAAGTTCTGAGATCTCTCTTAGTCGATTCGTTTTGCGATCGACGTCAAAGCGACCTCCGAATAGTTTCGAGGGTATTTTTGATCTCAGCGAATTGAGATTTATTATCAGCAAGTTTTAGAAACAGTGAGTCATCCATAAATGGCCTTTGGAAGACAACACTTTAACAAACCGAAATAAACTTTGAAAAGTGATTCTTGCCCCGATGGGGCAAGAACCGAGAAAATTAATTAGCTAAATAGAGGTATGGCTTAAGGATATCACTGAAATCTTCGCGAGTATCAACTGCTGGATACAATGTATTAGTCTCACGAGGAATATTCTCAGGATCTCTCAGAAGGTTACAGTCAAACTGTGGACCTGTCTGAAGTTTTCTGTTTTCGTTACCGATTGCTACCAGGATGGATGCAATTGTCTTACGAGTCGCAGGAGATTTTTTGTTGAAACTCAGAAGGAATTTCACAAATTTCCAGATCGAACTGAATTCTTTTTCATCAGGAACTTGCTCGTATTTGATCATGTACTGGTAAATCTGTTTCTTGAATTTCTTGATGATGGCGCTTTTCCCTTCCAAGAATCCATCGAGTGCTGGTCCATAAATGTCATAAGCCGCATTTACTTCGTCAGCATCCATGAAGTTGTTACCGTTCACATCCCAACGAAGAATAGTTGTTTCTACGTGAAGAAGAGCAATCATGATGGTCATCATGTCGCCTTTTGAATAGTAGATCTCTTCTTTGTTGAAATCAGTATAAGTGTTACAAGAACGAGCTGCCAGGATCACGCGATCAAGAAGCTCTGCACTTTGTGCTGTTTCAACAAAGTCCTCGCACTTCTTCGGAGCATTGATTGAATCAAACATCAAAGGGTAGTAATTCTTGTAGTACTTACAAAGTGACTTCCAAAAATTCGCCTTGAAACATTCAGGCTTAATACGGTCGAAGTTTCTGATCTGACCGTTATGAACTTCTTCGGTAGGACAGTTCTGCTCTTTCATGTACGAGAACATATCGTCTGAAACGTTGATTGATGTAAGAAGAGTCACACCAAACTCAGTTGTTTCGTTTACATCCATAACGTTGTTCTTGTCCGACTGGAACTGGAACAGAGTACCAAGAAGAGAAATATTATCAGCTGTACCGATCAGGCGGCCTGGAGTGATGAGATCAAGATCAATAAGTTCATTTTCAAATGTCTGAAGAAGCTTTCTCATCTGATCTTTGTTGATTGAGTATCCACCAACAGCATCAGAGTTTGGAGAAACGCTACCAAATGCTGTAAACACTTCTCTGATTCCGTATTCAAGTAATGCGATTTCAAAGACTGCATCAGCATTACGACGGTAACCTTTCGAGTAGTAAGGAGACAGGAACTCCCCTTTCATGAAACGGTATTTCTTTGGATTCACAATTCTTTCAAACTGATCAAGTTCCGACTGGTGCTCAGGATACGTGTGACGGTATTCAGAGAAGTCGATTGTTACTGGCTGTGTGCTCTCCAGCTGAACTTTAAATTTGTCGTAAATTCTGTGGAAAACAGTACCTTTCTGAAGAAGAACTTTTGCGTGAGTGAAGAGGTTTTTAAGCTCAGCACCTTTCACGTCTTCAGAGTTACCTTTCATGAAGATTTTTTTCGCTTCGCCAATCAGCTTACGGTATTTATCAATGTCGAAAGAACCCTCTTCAAGGAAGAGTTTCGCAGCAGCGATTGCTTCCGTGATTGTGAAAAGAGTCGTGCCATCACGGTCATTCAAAGAACCTTGAGTGATGATATCGTAAAGATCATTTACGTCACGTTTAAGAAGTTGAAGGATCGATTCCTGGTTAAGGATGATGTATTTGTAACGAGCAACATCGAGACCAATAAGAAGAAGGTGATCGAAGTTAAGGATCAGTTTTTCAAGTTCAGTATGAGTGATCTCATCATTCTGGCCACCGAAAAGAACACCCTTCAAGAAAAGAACTTTTTTAGCTTTTTCGATCTGGTGACGATTAGCTTCTGTTGAGAAACTCTCGAGAAGCTCGATGATATTTAACTTGTGAACCTGGCCGTTACGATTTGGATTAAAGATGAGTCTTAAAGACTGGATGATAGCTTTGTTTGCTGCAGATACGCGGTCACGATGGTTCTGGTGAAGAGCGTAAGTAACAGTTGATTCGTTCTGGAAAATTGGACCGAAGTTAAGAGCTGCTTCCTGGTTAAACACGATAGCGAACTTGATAACTTTATCTACAGTAGCTTTAGAAATGTAATTAGGATCTTCACCAGTAATAAGGTGACCAAGCTGGAAAACTGAACCAAGAGCTTTTACGACTTCTGGTTTAACATCCGGACGGAAGTCAGCAAGGTATCTTTCAAGTTGAACACGAGAAAGGTAACCAGGTTTACCTGATTTTACGATTTTGATGAATGAGTTTAAGTTTTCGCCCAGACAGTAAATCTGTGAGCTGATGTTTTCATTCATGATCTCAGAGAACTTGTTCATATCAAGTTCGCAGTTTGCTTCAAACTGAGATCCATCAAGCTGGCGCTTCACTACGTTTGTTCCTAAAAGGTCACCACATCCGCTTACTGCGAACATCATGGCCAGAATGAGAACGATAGTTTTTAGTTTAGAAAACATATCTTAATCCACCGTAAACAGAGTCGTTATTTGTATATGGTGACCAGTAAGACTTCCCGTCTCCCGGTGTACCGATCATACTGACTCCGATATTCATTTGTAATGCTCTTGTAGCTTTATAGATTGCACGAACCATAACCAGTCTGTCAGTAGTAAGCATGTCGAACTTAACGTCTGCCATTAAGCTGAAGTTTCTACCGATGTTTCTCAGACCCATCATATTCACGGCCTGGTTCCAGCGAGGATCCTGGGCAAGGTCATCTTTGTTTCTGTCAAACGGAGAAAGACGGGCAACATAGTTGAAAGCGATCGTATAAAGATCGTTTGATCTTGAAATACCACCACCAGCATAGTCTTCACGACGTTTCTTGTTTTTGATTTCTGTATATCGAACATCCTCATCAACATCAGGGAATTCATTCGGTCTTACTGCAATTGCAGAAGCGTAGACCTCTACATCCTGGTTTCTCCACTTAAGAGTAGAACCGTACAGATCGTGATAGTAAAAACGTGGAGTAATTTCTGCGTTAACAATTTTATTGATGAAGTCTACGTTCACTTCAACGTCTGGAGTTGTTGAGTTCTCTGGCTTTCTCATGATGAAGTTATCAAGTTGCCAGTGATCGTTTTCCCAACCAACGTTTGCACCCACTGTATAACGATAAATAACATCGTTGATCTGTGGATAATTAACGTCGTATTTAACCTGCATGTTCTGACCTTGAACGTTTGCGCTCGAAGCAGGAGCATCTGCCCATGGGTGACGAGATGTAATGGATTTGTCGCCCTTATCGATATCAAGAGACGGGTTACCTTCAGGAACATATAGACCAGAAACGAAAGTGCGGTAGCGCATTCCGTTTGAAGATTTTCTCTCGTAGTTAAGGCCGATCAGACCTTCCTGCCCTGGAGTGAAATAATCGAAGTTTCTTCTGTTGTTCAGTTTCCCGAAGCCCCAAGTTGAATCAACTTTTGACCAATCAAGAATCTGACGACCAAAAGCTAGACGATCTTTTGATGTAAGATTTCCACCAACGTAAGCTTCTTGCAATGAGTACATGGCAAGGCTCTGATCATTCATGAGAGCTGCTACGTGGAAGCGCTTCTCAAGTTCATCTGTATATTTGTTGGTTTTTGTTTTGTTATAGTCGAATTCGAAATCAGCGTTATAGCGGTTACCAGGAACGTTACCGACATTTTGCGAAGCTTGATTACTGACCGCTCCGATGTGACCGTTGATATATTGGCCGTCGTTCTCATTAACATTCAATCCGATATAGCTCATTGAAGTCGGATCGGTAGAAGCATGACCAGTAGCGGTCATCAACATCAAGGTCCCGATTGTGCACTTCCTAAAAGTCTTAAACACTCAATATCCTTCCTAAAATAAATCTATATCTTCATTATCCCTAAATTTTACGAATTCTATTTACGCATTGTATCAAGGCAAACCGGTACCTTAGGACCCCCTTGTAAACCTTACATAGGGGTGTAGTGGCATTTGGCACCTGTAAACAGTTCAAAAGACAGAACTTTTTAATTGCTCTGAAGGCCCCCTCGACATAGTATGCGCCTGACCTTTTCACTCTATTAAAGGATATACACTCAATGAAAAAGCTAAGTGCTGGAATTTTAATGGGTTTATTCGCTGTTGTGGGCTCTGCCCAGGCGGAAGGCCGTTATCATCCGAATCACCTCTTCATTAAAATGAAAGCTGGTGAAACTCTCGTTAAATCTAACCTCATCAAAAGCTCTAAGAAAATGTTCGATGGTCTTTACCTCGTTCAGACTTCTTCAGCAGATAAACTAGCAGCTAACCTTGCTGGTTCTGAGTCAGTAGAATACGTTCAGAAAGATTTCTACGCTGGTAAGACTTCAATGCCTAAGCATGAAGTTCTTGATCACGCAGGTCTTCTTGTTAAGAGCCTTCAGAACTTCGACTTCTCAGCTTCATTCAACGATCCAGACGCTTCTAAGCTTTGGGCATTCAATGCTAAAGCTGGTCTAGATGTATCTGGTGCTTACGATGCACTTCCAGCTCGCGCTCCAAAAGAAGTGATCGTAGCTGTAGTTGATACAGGTGTTGATCATAACCACGATGACCTTAAAGACATCATGTGGAGAAACGAAAAAGAAATCGCTGGCAACGGCATCGATGATGATAACAACGGTTACATCGACGATATCCACGGTATCAACACTCTCGTAAGAGATGCTCAAGGCCGTGCAACGATGAACACAATGGCATCTCACTGGCACGGAACTCACGTTGCTGGAACGATCGCTGCTACTCAGAACAACGGCATCGGTATCGCTGGTGTTGCTAACAACGTTAAAATCATGGCGATCCGTACAGTTCCAGATGATTCTGATGAACTTGATTCTGACATCGTAGAGGGTTACCTATACGCAGCTAAAATGGGCGCTAAAGTTATCAACTGTTCATTCGGTAAGAAAGTTAACGAAGGCGGAATGGTAGTAAGAGACACAATCAACACAATCGCTAAGAAAGGTGTTCTAGTTGTTATCTCTGCTGGTAACGATTCAATGGGTCCTTTCTCTTGGCATGATAACGATGTTGATCCGAAGTACCCTGCTTCTTTTGATTCAGCTAATACACTAGTTATCGCTTCTACAACTTCTAGCGGCGGTTTCTCTTCTTTCTCAAACATCGGTGCTGTAACTGTTGACGTTGGTTCTCCGGGATCAAACATCTACTCAACAATCAACGGTAACAAGTACTCAATGGCTTCTGGTACTTCAATGGCAGCTCCAAACGCTTCAGGTGTTGCAGCTATGGTTATGGGTTACTACCCGAACCTTAAACTTGCTTCTGTGAAACAGATCCTTATGGAAACAGTTACGAAAGTTCCTGAATTCCAGGGCAAGATCGTTTCTGGCGGTCGTCTAAATCTTAAAGCAGCTCTTACTAAAGCAGCAGCTCGTAGACGTTAATCCTTAGATACATTCTAAAAAAGAAGGGGAGCTTAGCTCCCCTTTTTTATTTCCGAAAATTTTTTGAGTGCTTTCTGTTCCCACTCCTCCATCAACTTTTCTTCCTTCTCTGAAATCTCGTGATCATAACCCATAAGGTGAATCACACCGTGGAAGAACAAGTGGATGAACTCATCCATGTAACGAATCTTGAATTTCTTCGCCTGACGTTTTGTCTGAGGATGGCAGATCGCGAGATCACCGAGGAAAAGTTCTGAATGTCCGTAGATTGATGAGCGCATGTCTTCATTGGCCGGGAATGAAAGAACATCCGTGACCTTGTCTTTATTCCGGTGCTCGCGGTTGAGTTCACGAATGCGGGCATCCCCACAAATGAGAAGCGAGACATGAAGTTGTTTTACTTTTTTTGTCGGGATGATTTTCTTTTTAAAAAGATCCTGCAACACATCCCCTGCCAGATACAGCCATTTATCTAGCTGACGCTGCTCAGAAGGCGTGAATTTAACCTTAGATTGATAATCAACATTGAGGAAAGGATGTTTCTTCATAAACGTCATGTTATCCTTTTGGAAAGGAGATATCAATGTCACACCCAGAGCTCGAGCGAGCAATTGAAGTCGTTAAGGCACTCCGGCACCCTAAAACTGGTTGCCCATGGGACCTGGAACAGACACACGAATCTCTCCTGAAATATCTGATCGAAGAGGCCTACGAATTTGTTGAGGCCGTTGAAAGTAAAAATCCAAAACTCATGGAAGAAGAAGTTGGCGACGTGCTTTTCCAGGTACTCCTCCACACTTCAATGGGCGAGGAAACTAATCGTTTCACACTTGAGTCTTCTGCCAAAGTTCTCGCTGATAAATTAATCCGTCGTCACCCGCATGTCTTTAAACCAGGCGATGAGAAACTCACGCCTGACCAGGTGATTGAGAACTGGCAGAAGATTAAAACAGTTGAAAAAGGTGAAAAAAAATATTCTATCGATGAAAAGAATCTCCATGCTCCGGCACTCGAGTCTTCATACAAGATTGGAAAGAAATCTACGGCCGTGAATTTTGACTGGGATGATTACCAGCAAGTCGTAATGAAAGTTGAAGAAGAATGGCAGGAAGTAAAAGAAGAACTTCCTCCTACAGGTCACTTCAATAAAGAGCGCGTGAAAGAAGAAATTGGTGATTTGTTATTCAGTGTTGCTCAGCTTGCGCGCCACCTGGATCTGAATCCGGAAGAGTGCCTGAGAGATGCGAACAAGAAGTTCATCAAACGATTCCAAAAAGTGGAAGACATGGTGAAAGCATCAGGAAGAAAAGTCGAAGATACTCCTCAGGCCGAACTTGAAGAGTACTGGGTGAAGGTGAAAAAGTTATGAAAAACCTGAAGGCCAGATACATTAAACTCGAACCGGGTTTTCGTCTTTATAACTATGACAAACCGATTGTTGCTCTCACGGGTGGAATCGCGACCGGAAAGAGTACGGTCACAAAAATTCTTGAATCGAAAGGACTTAAGATCATCGATGCCGACCAGCTTGTAAAAGGCATTTATCAGAAACCTGAAACGAAAGAACTTATCAGAACGGTTTTCTCCGATGCTTGGGTAAATGATGAAATCAATTTCCCGAAACTTCGTGAGATGGTTTTTCAAAATCCAAAGATCAAAGAACTCATTGAAGGTTTCATTTATGCGAGACTTCCGGAAGCTTTCCGCGAAGCCACGGCCAGGATCTCAGATCAGGATTTTTATATCTACGATGTTCCTCTCCTCTTTGAAAGACACCTTGATACGAAAGTGGATTTGAAACTTGTTGTCTATGCTCCCCGCTCAGTCCAGCTCGCACGCCTCATAGATCGTGACGGCAGCAAAGAAGAAATCGGAAACAAGATTCTTGATGCACAGATGGACATTGAAGAGAAAAAAGAAAAAGCTGATTTTGTGATTAATAACTCGGGATCTATGATCGAACTTGCTGCAGAAGTCGATCAACTCCTGCAGCAGATTCTGGAATAATTAAGGAGCTTTGTAAGTTCTTGGATTGATCGGCTTACACTGGCCTTTAGCGTACTGGTAAAGTTCCCAGTTCGTGAACCAACCTTCATTCTGCACTTTCACACATTTCAGACCAACGTCACACTGGAATTCAAACATACCGTCTGAAACTCTCTTACCTTTTGCATCGAATACAGCACAGTTTTGTCCTTTAAGACCTCTCAACTGACACTGGTAGAATTTCTCACGTTTCTCTTCAACACAACGTGGGTAGTTTGCAATTCTCGCAAGTGCGATAATTTCTTTGTTATACCAGTTGAAGCAATGTGAATCACGAACACATTTTGTCTTAGGGTGAGAGTAACGAAGGCTTGAAACCACGTTTCTCATCATGATGTTGAGTGACTGGGCGATCGTCATGTTGTTTGTCACTCGCGCACGAAGGAAATCATTCATACAAAGCTGAGCGAGAGCATTGAACGTTACTGATTTTCCGTCGATATATTCAGGAACCAAAACTCGACG
>JBEIQF010000307.1:0-4037 GCA_040376635.1 Halobacteriovoraceae bacterium | reverse complement strand
TACTGAGTCGCCTTGTTTGGATCAAATGTTGGGTAGTTTGCAATTGCAAGGATTTCACCCGTCTCAGCATCCATAACACCTGCACCACCACGAAAAGCACTGTGATGAGTGACAGCTTCTTTCAGGTAACTTTCAAGAGCACCCTGAATATCTTTATCAATAGAGAGATGGATGTCAGGTGACACAAGATTAGAAGCTTTCGTTTCGTACTTGATCGGGCGGCCTTTAGCATCGCGGATGTATTTTACAACTTGTGGCTTACCTTTAAGTTCAGCATTCATGCTGTTCTCAATACCTGCAAGACCAGTGTTATCAATTCCTACGAAGCCAATTGTTTGAGCAAGGAGTTCGCGGTTCGGATAGACACGTTCAGTGTGGGCCTCAACAAAAATCCCTTCAAGCTTCTTGATTTTTTTAAGCTGCTCTTCTGAAAGAGTGATCTTTCTTCCAAGCCATGTGTATTTTGTACGCTTTTGCACAAGACCGCGAAGCTTCTGGTAAGGGAGTTCCGGAACAACATTTGAAAGAGTCTTCAGCTGAGAATAGAAATCTGCATTCTTGTTTCTTGGAATTGTGAACAAGTTATAAACGTGAACGTTAATCGCCAAAGGATTCCCGTTACGATCGAGGATGTTTCCGCGATTCGGGTATTCTTTTACTTCACGAATAAATTGAGATTTAGCGTAAGCAATGAGTTTTTGCTTGTTAACAACTTGGATATAAAACGCCTTACTTACGACAACCGCAAATAAGAAGCAAAAGACCATGAATGAGAAAAAAATCCTATTTTTCACCAAGGCACCTAAGGAATGAGAATAATTTGTTCAGGGCCCGGCTCTTTCAGATCATACTTCACTGCAAACTCACGAAGACGTGGAACTGACATTTCACGTGCGCGCTGAGCTTTGAGTTCTTTATTTCTGATAGTAGCTTTGTAGATATCTTGTTCGATATTGTTAACGAGGTAGGCCTGCTCAATTCCTTTCATGCGGAAACCGACGAAAAGTACTGCAAGTGTTGTGAACGTAAGAGTAAAAGGCAAAGCTTTAGGGTTGAAGAGAAACTCCAACAAGCGATTGTTAAATTTGAAATTGCCTTTTTTTCTTAGCGCCATCAACTCCTCCTGGTTGAACTCGTTGTAGTAACCGAAGTTTTGCACTTCGCGAACGAGAATTTTGTGACAGCTCTTCTTCCGTGGCTGTAAGTGGCTTCTTAGTTAAAATAATAGCAGAGAAATCTTCTTTCTCCACTATTTCTTTGAAAGTGTGTTTTACAATTCGATCTTCCAAAGAATGGAAACTGATCACTGCCAGAACTCCGCCTTCTGCTAAGTACGGCAACAATTTTGGTAAGGTATTTTCTAAGACGGTTAGTTCTTCGTTAACTGCAATTCGTAAGGCCTGAAATGTTCTCGTCGCTGGATGAGTTTTTCCATGACGATCTTTTGGTGGATAAGCATGAAAACAAATGTCTTCAATCTGGCCGGTTGTAGCGATTTTTTCCTTCTCTCTGAGTTCTACAATTCGAGAAGCAATCTTTCTTGAAAGTCGCTCTTCTCCATAGGCAAAAATGAGATCCGCGATCTCTTTTTCAGAGAGAGAATTAAGTAAATCTGCGGCCGTTGGGATGTTGTTATCACCGTAGTTCATGCGCATATCAAGTGGGGCATCCGCACGAAAACTAAAGCCACGTTCCATCTTATCAAACTGGTGAGATGAGACCCCAAGATCCATCAAAATGCCGGCGAGTTTTCCATGCATTTGATTCTTTTCACACCACTCAGGGAACTCCTGAAAGTTCATCGGGAGAAGGATAACACTCCCCTCTTTGCCCCTACGGCTGATATTTTCTTCACCATTTTTCAAAGCATCCGGATCCTGGTCTGTTGAATAAACCGTAGAACCACTCACGTGGTCCGACAGAGCAAACGTATGACCGCCGGCCCCGAATGTGAGATCAGCAAAAATTTTAGACCCTGAAGTCTTAGAACCAAGTTCTAAGGCTTCAAGGCATTCTTTAAGCATGACTGAGTAGTGAGAAAGATATTCGCTCATTTTTTCAGAACGACTTCGAGGATTTCTTTATGAGATGGTTTGTGAAGACCTGCATCTGTCATCACAGCGTATTCATTCTCTGGAACGAACTTAACTGGATTTTTTACAAGTTCAGGGATCGCTTCTTTAACAAACTTCTGAGCAGAAACGTAATTTGATTTCATCACGTCCATGATTTCCTGAACTGTACAGTGTTCTTCTTTCCAGCAATCATAGTCAGTCACCATAGCAACAGTTGCATAGGCCATGCCTGCTTCTTTTGCTAAAAATGCTTCTGGTACGTTTGTCATACCTATAACTGAAGCTCCGAAGCCACGATAGATTTTTGATTCCGCTTTTGTAGAGAACTGAGGTCCTTCAATACAAATATAAGTTCCGCCAAGGTGTGAAGTGACACCAGCTTTTACACTTGCTTCGTAAAGACGTTTTGAAAGTCCAGTTTCTACCGGATTAGCAGTTGAAACGTGGCCAACAATTCCTTCATCAAAGAAAGTTCTTTTACGAAGACCTTTTGTCCAATCGATGAATTGATCAACGAAGACAAAGTGTCTTGGAGCATATTCTTCCTGAAGTGATCCGACTGCAGAAATAGAAATGATTGTATCAACACCAAGTTTTTTTAGAGCGAAAATATTCGCTCTGTAATTCACTTCACTTGGAGTGAAATGGTGACCAATACCGTGACGAGGAAGGAAGTAGAAAGATGCTCCATCCACTTCACATTCCATGATCTCAGCACTTGGATTACCAAATGGTGTATTAACCTTGATTGAATTTTTTACCTTGATTGAATCAAGCTTATAAATTCCTGATCCACCAATGATTGCTACTTTAATAGCCATAGTTTTTCCTTAAGCCATCATTCCTGTTAGATCGACAACTTTTCCAAGTGACTTAGATTGTCTGCCGATGAAGCTAGATGATTCATCTTTTTCAGACTCTTCTTTACACTGGATGCACATTTCAGCAGTTGGACGAGCCATAAGGCGCTCGAATCTGATCCATGAACCACAGTCAGTACAAAGACCGAATTCATTAACTTCGAATTTCTTCAAAGCTTTATCAATTTTCTTTGCATAGAAAACTTCGCGGTTTCTGAAACGAAGTTGGTGAGAATTGTTGTAGTCAGTGATTGATTGCTCAACATCATCTCCACCCTGAAGGAGTGCAAGATCAAGTTCAGCAGTCTTAGCTTCGTTGAAAACAAGGCTCTCTTTTTCTTCAAGAAGTTTATTCTTCAAAGTATCGAGTTGTTTTTTCGTTAAAGCTTTCATCTTTTCGGCCATGGGACAAAACTCCTGATTCGAGAAATAAAAAAACTATTCCAAGCCACCCTTAATATTAAGGAGGACTGATTTAGACACCATTTTTAATGTTTCAAAAACTCCCTGACCATTTGTAGCAACTGCTTCAAACGCCGGAAATTTTCTTTTATTCAATTGGAACTGAAGATCTTCAACCGGAACAATATTCGGGAGATCACGCTTATTCCACTGCATAACCATCGGAACTTTTGAAACGTCGTAACCTTGTTCAGCGAGATTTCTCTCGAGACCCTGATACGATTCAAGATTCGCTTCCATTCTTTCAACCTGAGAGTCAGCAACGAAAACAAGTCCATCTACACCACGAAGAATAAGCTTACGGCTTGCTTCGTAGAAAACCTGTCCGGGAACTGTATAGAGGTGAAAACGAGTTTTGAAACCGCGGATTTCACCAAGATCAAGAGGAAGGAAATCGAAGAATAACGTTCTTTCATTTTCAGTATTGAGTGTGATCATCTGACCTTTGTTCTGAGAACTGGTCTTCTGATAAATATACTGAATATTAGTCGTCTTACCACCAAGACCTGGACCGTAGTAAACGATCTTACAGTTAATCTCTTTGGTGTGATAATTTACAAATGACATTTTAGATCCCTGCCGAGAAGAGACGATCTATTTCTTCGTCTGTGATTTCATTAAATAGAAATCCTTCGCGGCC
>JBEIQF010000447.1:0-2420 GCA_040376635.1 Halobacteriovoraceae bacterium | reverse complement strand
GTTGTATGAGACTCAGACAATTATTTTTAGAAAAAATCATTAACTACTACGGACCATTTTTGGGTGCCGGAGTTAAGCTAGAAAAAATGACGAAAGACTATCGTCACGCGCGTGTGTCGATGAATCTCACATTCTATAACAAGAACTATATGGGAACTCAGTTTGGCGGTTCTCTCTATGCGATGACAGACCCATGGTACATGCTCATGCTGATCAAGAATCTGGGTCGTGATTATATTGTCTGGGATAAGGCCGCTTCGATTAATTTCAGAAAGCCCGGTCGCGGAAAAGTAACTGCTGAATTTAATCTCACCGATGAACATCTAGCTGAGATCAAAAAGCACTTAGAGACAGAGAAAAAAATGGATTACCACTTCAAGGTGGAGATCAAAGACGATGAGGGTAAACTCATCGCCGATGTTGATAAAGTTCTTTATATCAGAAAGAAATAATTAAACCGCGTGTGCCTGATATTCAGATTCAGGATAGTACAGCGACCATCCACGTGATTTTTTCGAGAAGCTCATCTTCTCGCCAGAATCGAGCTGGCCTACGAATCGTTTGCCGTCAGTGCTTTCGCCCATGATGGTGAAATACTTAATCTGGTGAGTCCAGTCGTTGAAACGAACTTTAATCTGATCTTTGCGACCTGCTTGTCTCCAGACTCTTTCAAGTGATGCATTCCAATTCATATTCCCCTCCTTAGGCTTATGTGTTAAATGATACAACATGACTTTTGTTTTACCTATTAAATCATCCTCAAGAGCAGGGCGTTTTAAGAAGAAGTTAGTTAGCGAAGAAGCTTTGATAAAAGAAGCTCCCTTGATCGTGGCCAAATTGGCCCCGTTCCTCTCATTGAATCTTAGTCAGTCGGAATTTACCGCATGCTATATTCTTGTGTATCTCTCTCACAGATTCCCCGGCTCATGGCTCGGCTCTCTCAAAGATAAGCAAAAAATTGCAGGCGCTCCCTGGCACTCACTCCCCTTCCATTTCGAACCCAACATCAAGAAACGCCTCGGCGATCAATCCCTCATGGAGATCTTCGCGAATTACGCGCTGAAATCCACACCATTCGCCGTCAACCGCGCTATTAATGAATGGTCCTATGGCCACTACAAACTTGAACTCATGTTCAGAATCCCATCTGCCACCGAAGTTCTCTCTCAACAAAAAATCGGCCACCGATGTGTCACCACCATCGTCGACTCACGAATTTCAAAGTACATTTTAGGCGAACGTGATGCCTTGAGCTTCACTATGCACGACCTCATCCACGCAGATCGTTTTTATTCCGACAAAGTCTGCTACCAAGGCCAACTCGGAGTTTATGGATTGCTCGCCAGCTCCCTCGAATACTTCGACCTCTCCAATGAAAAGTTCGCCGCCGAATTCGAATACATCATCGCCGACATGAACGCGTACGCTATCCACACTCTCAAATGTCTGAAGTCCGCCATGATTCATTATTTTAATGATGAATACTTTAATGGTTGGTGCAAGCTGGTTGGTGCACCTTCAGAAATGGATTTATTGAATTCATCTGAATATGTTCCTGAGTTGATGGACGCTGTTATTTTGGAGTGGCTAAACGAAAAATGTTACACCGCTAGCGGGGTTGCCATGCACAATTCAGAAAAGAACAAAATCTAATTTCAACCTGAATCTAATTCAAAAAAGTCATCACATCATTTATCAATCGATGATGAAATTATCACATCTAACAGACAAACAATTACATCTTGATACTAAAAATCTGGCGTCATACGAACGAAAGATCACAGCCCAACTCCTTCATCATTTTAGAGAGATTGAAGCGAGGAAACTCTTTAGTGAATACGGATACAAGTCACTCTTCGCTTATGCTGTTCAGGAGCTGGGATTTTCTGAAGGGGCGGCCGTAAGAAGAGTGAATGCATCACGGATGCTCAAACAATTGCCAGAGATTGAGAAGAAAATTGAAAATGGTGATTTAACTCTATCGAATCTTTCTAAAGCTGCTGACAAATTCAGACAAGAACAAATCACAGATAAAGAATTTCAGAAAGAAGTTCTGACAACTATTGAAAACACTTCAACCAAAGAATGCGAAAAAGTATTATCCAAAATCATCACTCCAAACACTCTACCAACGGAACCAGTAAAGCTCTCCCACCCCATCCACATCAATATGTCAGAAGAGACATACCAAAAGTTCGAACAAGTCAGAGGGCTTCTCGCACACAGACGTCTTAACAGAGACGAAATGTTCTTCAAAATTTTTGAAATAACTTCAGAGCAGCTAACAAAAGAAAAATTTAGAACAAATTCAAAGCTAGAACCAGCTTCTTCAGACACCCGCTACATCCCAGCAGGTCTCAAAAAAGCAGTCTATGAGAGAGACAAAAGATGTCAGAAGTGTGGATCAACTTATGGGCTGG
>JBEIQF010000429.1:0-2650 GCA_040376635.1 Halobacteriovoraceae bacterium | reverse complement strand
AACTCAACTTCGAATTTTAAATTTTCAGATCTCTCGCCACGAAAGGCCGAGCCAGAGATGCCACACTCAAGAAGCGGTTTAAAGTATTCCGGAAATAGAGTCAGGATCCAGATCTTTCTAACGATCATTCAGAGTACTCTGGAAGGATTACTGTGATCTGTCTTTTTTCCATGTCGATTTTTGGGAAGAAGGCATCGACGTACGGAAGTGTAAGCAACTCTCCATTCGCACCGATGCGAAGATCAAAGAGGTATTGCATACCATTGTCACTGAAGCTCTCTAATTTACCGATGACTTCACCGTCTTCAGTGATCACTTCCATATCGATCAGATCAACGAGATAAACTTCGTCATTGTCCGTCTCAGGAAACGCTTCACGATCAAGGTAGATTTCAAACGGAATGAGAGATTCAAGATGAGTTCTATCTTTCACGCCTTCAAACTGACAGATCACTTTGTTACCAAAACGGATCTTCTGAATGAGCCACTCTTCACCCGTCTTAGAAATCTTGGATTTTGGTGTAGAAGGAAACAAGAAGACAGTCATGCCATCTTCTAAAACAGAGTCTTCTGTGTTCAATAAGCGTAATTCAGCTTCGCCCTTAATGCCGTGAGGGTTAGCGACGAAACCGAGTTTGATCAGATCTTCTTTCTTCATAGTCGCAACATATCCTTTCCACTACGAAAAATCAGCTCTTCGATTTCATGAATTTCTATTGGAACTCAAGACGTGAATGTTATTTGGGAGAAAAGACCCCTGAGGATTCAGGGAATGCTTCTGGTGGAGAGAACCCTCGCACGGTTTTTAAACCCTCCACCAGTTTTTAAATGGTAGCACGGGAAATGAAAAAACCCCAATCTATCAGTGAAGATAAATTGGGGTTGTTAATTTCAAAAACTAAAATCGAAACTTATTCGATAATTTCGAGTACTGAGCGTTTCCTTAACTTGGTCGAAGCCGCGTTTAGAATTGTTCTCAGTGCTCTCGCTGTGCGACCTTGCTTACCAATCACTTTACCTAAGTCGGATTTATCGACTTTCAGTTCGATGACTGTGGTTTGCTCGCCTTCGATCTCGTTGACTTCAACTCGATCTGGCATGTCCACAAGCGCCTTAGAAACGTACTCAATCAGTGTCTTCAATTCGCTGCTCATAAGTACCTACTGTAAAGGTTTACCCCTCGTTACGAGCTCGAGGTTACCAACATTATAACTTGATATTGTTGTTTTTGAGCAAAGTTCTTACAGTATCAGAAAGTTGAGCACCCTTGTTTAACCAAGCCTTTATGCCGTCAACATTAACGAACTTCATAGATTCAGTAGCTTTTGGATCGTACTGACCTAGTTTTTCAAGGAATTGGCCATCACGCGGGCTACGAGAATTTGTAGCAACGATCGTGTAAACAGGACGGTTTTTGCGACCACCACGGGCCATTCTAATTTTTACCATTTGGATATCTCCTATAGATTCACAGAAAAAAATTTTCTATTTTATATTCTATACGCCATGTGAAGTCAAAGAGTTCACTCTAGAAATACTTCTTCCCGAACTGCGACTTCCCACCTTTCTTCTTCTCCTGCTGCCCGAAAAGCTGCTGGTTTTGATTCTGAGGCGCCTGACGGAAGCCTTTTACGGGCCCCATTCCAGGAATATTCGGAAGTCCGCCACCCTTCATCATGCCCATCATACCCACCATCATCTGGCGCATCTGGTCAAAGCGTTCAATGAATTGGTTCACTTC
This sequence comes from Halobacteriovoraceae bacterium, assembly GCA_040376635.1. Classification (GTDB taxonomy): domain Bacteria; phylum Bdellovibrionota; class Bacteriovoracia; order Bacteriovoracales; family Bacteriovoracaceae; genus Peredibacter. Next base: position 909 of record JBEIQF010000429.1, on the reverse strand, counting down.
CTGAACCGAACGGCCGGCACCTGCTGCGATACGCTTTCTTCTCGAACCATCGATCAGGTCAACGTCTTCTCGCTCTTTTTTTGTCATCGAGTTGATGATGACTTTCATTTTCTTCATTTCGTTTTCGGCCGGAGAAAGATCTCCCATTTGTCTTAAAGCGCCACCCATACCCGGGATCATTTTAAGAATCGAACCGAATGAACCAAGGCGGTTAATCGTTTCCATTTGCTTCACGAAATCGTTGATGGTGAATTTACCTTTTTCAAGGTTTTGCATCATGCCCATGGCATCGTCTTGATTGATAGCTTCTTCTGCTTTCTCTACGAGAGAAACAACGTCACCCATATCAAGAATACGTTTAGCGAGACGATCAGGATGGAAAGGATCAAGGTCCTTCATCTTCTCGCCGATTGAAATGAACTTAATTGGAACGCCAGTTACGTAACGAATTGAGAGTGCAGCACCACCGCGCGCATCTGAATCCATTTTCGAAAGAACCACACCCGTAAGGCCCACTTTTTCGTGGAACACTTTTGATACGTTCACAGCTTCCTGGCCCGTCATCGCATCAGCAACCATGAGAACTTCAGGATTATCGAGTGATTTACGAACGTCTACGAGCTGACTCATGAGCTCTTCATCAACCTGAAGGCGACCAGCTGTATCGATGATCGCGATTTCTTTGTGACGACGTTTAGCTTCTTCAAGACCAGCACGAACGATATCGACTGGTTTCATAGAAAGATCTGAATCAAAATACTCTACGCCAAGATTTTTAGCGTGAGTGATGAGCTGATCCTTAGCTGCCGGACGGAAGTTATCCGCTGGAATAAGGAATACTTCTTTTTTGTTTTTGTTACGAAGGTAAAGGGCAAGTTTCCCTGCGAACGTCGTCTTACCGGCACCGTT
>JBEIQF010000313.1:0-3945 GCA_040376635.1 Halobacteriovoraceae bacterium | reverse complement strand
TTATATTGGCCATTCTCGATAAAGGTTACGTCGAATGGCCCGTATCTTTTTCCGATCTCCTTGAAGTGATCACCATAACCGGTATCACCGCTATAGAAGATTCGTTCTTCACGTCCCTGGATCACCCATGATGCCCAGAGAGTCTTGTTACGATCAAACAGGCCGCGCCCGGAGAAGTGTTGAGCAGGTGCCGCCGTAAATGTAAGACCGTTATGAGTAACGGTTCCGCCCCAGTTGAGCTCGACTATTCGTGATTCAGGGATACCCCAGTCACGAAGAAAGGCTGCGACCCCAATAGGAACGATGAAACCGGTTGATTTGTCCTTAAAGAACTCGATGGTCTTTTGGTCGAGGTGATCATAATGATCATGAGAAATGACCACAGCATCGATGTGTGGCAATTCGGCCGGTGTTAAAACCGGAGATTGAAAACGCTTCACAAACATATCGATTGAGAAAGCGTAATCAGAAAAGACGGGATCTATAAGGAGTATTTTACCATCGAGATTAAGGAGAAGAGTCGAGTGACCAAACCACATGAATTTTACATTCGATGACGGCTTTAGAAATTCGGCCATGTTTGGTTTAACTTCCGGGATTCTTCCTTTTGGGGCGCGAGACGCTTTATCGCAAAAGATCTTTTTTGCGATCCCGATTGTTTCAAAGAAACCCATTGTAGGTGGTTTCTTTGCTGTATCGAGGTTGATGAAGGTATCAGACTTATAATCGTAATTAGTGAGCGTTTTAGTTTCCATCTTACATTCTCCGATGAAGGGGAGTAACAACAACAATACAGCGACAAAGTATTGGATCATGGATGACATTTTGACATAATTTCATAATTTGTCAATATGTCTAAGGATGCGAAAGTTGACACTTTTTACAAATAATGTCATAATTCCTCCATGGCTAAATCAAAACAAAACGTAGAAGAAAGAAAGAAAGACATCATGGAGGCAGCACTCTACTGCTTCCTGAATTTCGGTTATTCAAAAACGTCGATGGATGATGTTGCTAAGAAGGCCGGGATCTCACGACCTCTTATTTATCTGAAGTTTAAAAACAAAGAAGACCTTCTTCTTGGACTCTTTGACCACATCATGGATGGACGTCTCGAGGAAGCTGAGAAAATCATTGATTCTGATTTATCTCAAAAAGAAAAACTCACAAAAATGTTTGAGATTATTAAACTCCAGCCTTGGGGAAAAATTTCAGGCTGCCCGATGTCTGAAGAATTTTTTGGCACATGCGAGAACTTTGATAACAAAGCGTGGGACAAGTTTGAGAAACAGAAACTTGCCCTTACAACCAAAGTGCTCGGTGACAAACAGATGGCCGAAGTTTTCCTGATGGCACTCGACGGACTCTTGGAAGATCTTCCTTCATGCGCAGTTCTCAAGAAACGCATGGAAGTTCTGATCGATAAATTCGCACGTTAAATCTCCCGTTGATCAACATCAGTAACAAACCAGTTTGCTTATTGCTCGGAGAGCATTCCTAGCTCCTGCATGCGCGCCTATAATCCTTCCTGAGACGAGGAGGACTTATGATTGATGTATTAATCGCAGGCGCCGGACCCACTGGACTTATGATGGCGCTTCTTTGCAGGCGTCTGGGTCTCTCTTATAGAATCATCGACAAAAATTCCGGACCGGCGACTGAATCAAAAGCGATCGGCATTCAATCCCGCTCTCTGGAACTCTTTCATAAACTAGGCATCGTCGATCAATTCCTTAAGAAAGGAATGAAAGCTTCAGGAGTTAAGATTCACCAGCATGGTGAATTAAAACTTGAAGTGGATATGAGTGACATGGCGAGAACAGATACGATTTATCCCTTTATCTTTTTTCTTTCCCAAACTGAAACTGAAACGATTCTTCTGAAAGAAGTTCCGAATGTTGAAAGAAATACAAAACTGCATTCGTTCAAGGATAAGAAGAATGGAGTGACCGCGGTGATCATCAACTCAAGTGGTGACCGTGAAACGATTGTCGCGAAATTTTTGTGTGGGTGCGATGGAGCTCACAGCAGGGTTCGTAAATGTCTCGATCTGGAATTTAAAGGTGATTCTTATGGCTCTGAATTTCTGATGGCCGATTGTGCAGTTGACTGGAGTGGAGGGCATGACAAGGTTCAGGTCTTTTTTGATAACGGAACAATAAGCGTCTTCTTTCCTTTAAAAGATAATCAAAGCCGGGTCCTGACGATTTCTCCTCACTCGCTGGAGAGTCAGCCTAAAACAAAAACGACCACTTCTTATCCGGCCAGTCTGCACCAACTTGAAAAAGAATTCAAAAAGGGTGCACATCTGGATGTGAAGCTGAGTGATCCGACGTGGGTCGCTCGCTATCATGTTCATCATCGAACGGTTGATAAAATGCGGGTGGGAAATGTTTTTCTTCTGGGAGATGCAGCTCATATTCATTCACCCGTGGGAGCGCAGGGAATGAATACGGGACTTCAGGATGCAAATAATCTCGCGTGGAAGTTGAAAGCAGCGATCATGCATTCAAGCTCTGCTGATGAAATTCTTGATACGTACCAGATGGAAAGACTTCCGATTGCAAAACACCTGATTCAATTTACGGATAAGATTTTTGCCGCCATCATCAATCAAAATAAATTTGTTATAGCAGGAAGAAATCTTGTCATGCCTCTCGTTGGGAAAATCCTGATGAGTGTACCGAAAGGAAGACGCATGATTTTCCGGTTTATCTCTCAACTCAACATTCACTATCACTCAAATTTTGTTTCCAGATCAAATGCTATCAGAATCATTCAGGCAGGGGAGAGGGCACCGGACAATGTCCTCAATAGATCGACCTCACTGCATGATCTCTTTAAAGGTTATGAGTTTCATGCTGTCGCAGTCAAACGAACGAGCTTTAATGATCTTGAAGTCTCAAGAGTCTATGATCACATGGAAGAACTTGGGATATCGAATGTGCATTTCCTGAGAGGGGATGACAAGAATGATGGGTACTCAATTCAAGTCATGCAGGATTTTTTCAAATGTTGGAATATTGAACAGGAAGGGCTCTTTATTATCAGACCGGATGGCTATATCGGATATTGTGGAAATGAAATCATGGCGAAACCGGATTTTCCGAGAGTCAATATTGATTCTACAAGTGGCCTTGAGGATTTACGCGCAGGATGAAGACGTCTGTTGAACCACCGTTTGTTTCCGCGAAATTTGAACTTGTACTACCGCCGCAGTAGATGTTTCCGAAAGTGTCTGTGAAAGCATTTAGGCATACATCTGTGCCCAAAGATCCATGCTGGCGTGTCCAAATCATCTCACCAGTTGTGGCATTAAATTTTACGAGAAGAACATCATCAGATCCTTTTAGTAGCGCTGCCGTTGAACCAGTCGTACTTCCAGATATAATGATGGAACCATCATTGGATAAGGCAATGGCATGATAGACCTGGTTTCCTGTGTTGTCGAAACCTGTCACAACTGTGCTTGCACCCATCTGAGTTACCCATTCGATATCGTGACTTGCGTTCCATTTGATAACTGCTCCGTCAATTCCACCACCGCTATTTTCTCCAAAAGCACTGGCAACCTGAATAGCACAATAGATATTTTTATTCTGATCAACCACAACATCCAGGCACTCTTCATCTGAATTGACATTAATGACTTCTGGATTTGCATCGGAGGCCACACCAACCTGAATTATATCAAGAGTCATTCCGTTTTTATCTACGATCCATACAAAAGGATCACGACCTCCGGGACTTCCGTTTGTTTCACCGATATTGCCACGAGTCCCGCCTCCGCAATAAACGTTTTCATCTGAGTCGATTGCAACAGAGCTGCAATGATCCTCGGCCACGTGTTCTGCTCCCACGGAAAGCACACCGAACTGTCGGATCCATTTCACATATCCATTTGTATCGATCTTTACGATCAATGGATTGATGGATGTAGCACTA
>JBEIQF010000038.1:0-15729 GCA_040376635.1 Halobacteriovoraceae bacterium | reverse complement strand
TTCTCAATGAAGCCATGAATATCCGGGAATCGTTTTTTCAAGACTGCAGGTGAATCCGTTGAACAGATAACGAATGGCACATTCATGCCCATCTCTTTCAAAGATGTGTAAAGGAAGTGACCGTCACCATTTGGCATATTGAGATCGGAAATAATAATTTCCGGTCTCCCCTTCTCCTTGATGATCTCGAGGGCCTTTTTTCCTGATTCTGCTGACACAACATCGAGAGGAAATGCTCTCGAAAGAATCATGTCATAGATATCGCGAATGTCTGCCTCGTCATCAACAACGAGAATGTAGTTCATTGCCATTCTTACTCTTCAAGCCATTTGAAACCAAGCTCTTTCGTCTGAGCTGGATTTGGTTTCGAAGGAGAACTTGCCATAAGATCTGTAGCTGAAGCTGTCTTAGGGAAAGCAATAACGTCACGAATAGAATCTGTTCTTGCAAGTTGCATGATCAGACGATCCATACCAAATGCCATACCAGCATGCGGAGGTGTTCCGTATTTTAGTGCTTCAATAAAGAAGCCGAACTGATGTTGAGCATCTTCAGGAGTGAACCCAAGAAGTTCAAACATGCGTGACTGTTGTTTGTTATCAAAAATACGCATTGAACCACCGCCAAGCTCGTAACCGTTACAAACGATATCGTAAGCATAGGCCTTCACATTCTTGATCTTAGATTTATCAGCTGAATAGTAAAGTTCCATATCTTCGTCCTTTGGACGAGTGAATGGGTGGTGTTTAGCGTGAAGTGAATTTGTTTCAGCATCGTAATCAAAAAGCGGGAAATCATAAACCCACAAGAATGCATACTCATCTGTCTTGATGAGATTCAGAGTTTTTCCAAGATGGCGTCTCACGGCATCAGCACAATCATGAGCAATATTCTCATTCTTATCAGCGCTGAATAACCAAAGACCATCACCCTTCTCTACCGATTTTTCAGAAAGAGCATTCAGCATATTGGCATCTACAAATTTTGAGATCCCACCAGAAATCTGGCCATTCTCAACTTTGAACCATGCTACACCTTTACCGCCGTATGGCTTCACGATCTCAGTCAAAGCATCGATGTCTTTTCTAGCAAGGTTACCCATTGAAACCGGAACGAATGTAGCTTTCACCATTCCGTATTTCGCTTCTGCTACTTCTGCAAACGTCGTGAACGCTGAACCTTTGAAAAGATCAGTCACAACCATCTGCTTAAGAGCAAAACGAACGTCTGGTTTATCAGAACCATAATCACGCATTACTTCATCATATGTGACAGCTTTCATTTCAAAACTTTCAGGCATGTTGAAAATGTTTCTCATCATATGAGTCGCAAGATTTTTCATGTACTCAAGAGTCGGGAACGAAACTTCGATATCGATCTGAGTGAACTCTGGCTGACGGTCAGCTCGTAAATCTTCATCACGGAAACAGCGACAGATCTGGAAGTACTTGTCTGTGTTCGCAATCATGAGAAGTTGTTTCAACGTTTGCGGCGATTGTGGAAGAGCATAAACTTTTCCAGGATGCACACGCGAAGGAACGATATAGTCACGAGCACCTTCAGGAGTCGTCTTATAAAGAATCGGAGTTTCAACTTCATTGAAACCCAAATCATAAAGCGCCATTCGCGCCTTCTTCGTAGTCTCTGAACGAAGAGTCAGGATGTCCTGGAGTTTCTGTGAACGAAGATCAAGGTAACGGTAACGAAGACGAAGATCTTCGGTTGCAGGAACTGCACCATGCGGAAGGAACGGAACTTCTTCAGCGAGAGAAAGAAGTCTGATTTCTTCGACCTGCACTTCAACTAAGCCTGTCGCCATCTTTGCATTCTTCGCAGAATCAGGACGAGCAACAACTTTTCCTTTCGCAAGAAGAACAGATTCAAGTGAAAATTTTCTGAGTTCGTTGATATCACCCTTGAAAGCTTCGAAGCCCAATTGAGTAACACCATATTTGTCGCGAAGATCGATGAAGTGAAGTGAACCGAGGTTACGGTACTTGTTCATCCATCCGCAAAGAGTAACTGTTTTACCAATATCAGATTCACGAAGTTCTCCGCAGTGATGAGTGCGCATTGAACCAGGTAAATTTTTAACCGATGACATTTGAAAGCTCCTATCGTATCTCTATTTTGTGACTTAAAAATTGTACCTGATCTAGGGATAAACTTCATGAGAAAACTACTTACGATCTCTTTGCTTTTTGTTCTTTTCGCATGCCAAAGCGAGTCACGAAAATCAACTGATCTTCAGCACCCTTTGAAGGCAGTTGAGCTTGTTACTCCTGCCGGGGACACTATTCAAACAACTTTGGCGATTGATCCAAAGGATCAGGAACAAGGCCTATCCGGAGTTAAACCGGAGGATTTTGAAGATGACCAGGGAATGCTGTTTTTCTACATCGGAGACGAGGAGAGACATTTCTGGATGCCGGATACTTATTTTGACCTCGACCTCTTCTATCTGGACAAGGATCTTAAGGTCATCGATATCATCAGAAAACTTCCCTTCTATGTTGGTCGCGCCAATCTGGATCTCGTTCCACGCGCTAGAGGCGTGTGGTGTCGTCATACACTGGAAATGAAAGCGACTTCTGCGATTGCTCAAAGGTTAAAAATTGGCGATACGCTCAAATGGAAAGGAAAAGCGACTCTTCAGGAAACTGAAGAAGCGGTTAAAAAGAAATTCGGAAAGATTTAAAGACTTTTAGGATTTTCGACTGGTGTTTCATCTGATTCACCAGCGAAAAGAATCAAAAACTCATCAGCCGCAATCACACCCAAATGCTCTTTTGCCAGCTGTCTTTGATAATTCTTATCAACCTGAATTTTAGTGATTTCAGTTTTCAGATTTTTGTTTTCTGTCTGAATAGATGAAAGCTCATCCTGCTTCTCTCTGATATTCCCTTCTGTGGCGAAATAATCCCAAACACCGCGGTCCATACAAATAAGACGAAGAACCAGGAGGCCAATGACTGACCAACCAAGCTTCTGAAGAATGTTTTTTTTGAGTTTGTCTTTCTTCTTAGATGAATTCGAAGGCGATCTTGCAGGACGTTTTTCAACTTCCTCTTCTTCTTCCTCTTCATCCAGATAATCGATTTCAGTCTCTGCTAAAGAACCCCCACGAGATTCGATCAGTTCTGTGTTATCAGCATGCCCGATGGCACGACGAGTACTTGTAGGTGTTGTTTCGATATAAGTTGGCGCGTTTGATGAATCCGTCGCGAAAGGACGGTTAAATACGTTCTTCCGTGTGCGCAATCTTGAAGATGGCTTGTCAGTTGCTTTTGACGCGAAAGGTGATTCTACTTCTTCATACTCGTCATAAGACGGTCGGTTCATTCTTAATTCCACGCAAAATACATCCTGTATTTTTGGACACCAGCTGCCCATGTTAATTTTGGATTCGTGTGTTATTCCAATTTAACATGGTCGGCTAATAATACAAGTACTTATAATGATGGAGGAAAGAATTTCCCCTCTAAATTTAAATTTAGAGGGGAAGAAGAATTTTGAGATTAGAAACGTGAACGTTGACCGTATGAACGACCGCCGCGGTCACCACCACGATTGCCCCCACGGTATCCACCACCGCCTCCACCGAATGCACGACCACTAGCTGAACCGCCCGTAGGGGCAGTTGCAAGTTCGATCGAAACGCGACGTGATCCGAACATTTCACCTTTAAGGTTCATGATCTGATCAGTGAATTCAGATGGTGCTTCAATGAATGCGAATTTTTCTTTCGTTTCAATGCGACCTAAGTTTCTGCCAGCGATACCTGTTGCAGTTGAAACAAATTTAAGAAGCTCGCCTGGGTTTGCTCCGTCCATTGTTCCAAGATTGATGAAGAATCTCTGCATGCCCGACTGAACGCGAACGCCTTGTGGACGCTCAGCTGAACCGCGTGGAGCAACATCAATTTCTTGTGCTTTCTGGTAACGTTTAAGAGTGTTCTCAAACATGAATCCGTAGATACCTTTAACGATATCTTCTTTAGAAAGCTCATCAAATTTAGCTTTGAAAGTATCGTAGTGAAGAACGTCTTCATCGTGGAAGCTTTCAATATGATCAGTGAAACGCTTGATTGATTTCTCAAGAATTTTCTCTCTGATTTCATTTACTTTAGGAAGGTATACTCTCTGGATCTGAGCTTTTGTAAGACGTTCGATCTGACCTACGCGACCTTGCTCATTTGGCTCGATGATTGAAAGAGAAATCCCTTTAGAACCACCACGACCTGTACGACCGATACGGTGAACGTAAGCTTCGTTATCTTGTGGAAGACCAAAGTTAATAACGTGAGTAAGGTTGTTAACGTCGATACCGCGAGCGGCAACGTCCGTACAAACAAGAAGGTTAATTTTCTTCTCTTTGAACTTCTTCATCGTCATATCACGAGCGGCCTGATCCATGTCTCCGTGTAGAGAATCTGTAGGATAACCACGAGCATTTAATTCATCAGTAAGTTCTTTTGCACCGATCTTCGTTCTTGTGAAGATGATCGCGTACATATCATCAGAGAAATCCATATAACGGCAAAGTGCTTCGATACCGTTTTCACGACGAACAACAACTGCCTGCTGCTCTACTGAATCAGCAGTAAGAACTTTCTTCGTTACACGAACAGTTACCGGATTAGAGAACTCTTTGTTTACAAGAGTTGTAATCGGGCCCGGCATTGTAGCTGAGAACATCCAGATTCTCTTTTCAGGAACCTTAGCGATGATCGCAGTAACGTCATCAAAGAAACCCATGTCGAGCATTTCATCTGCTTCATCAAGGATAACAAATTTTGTAGATTCAAATTTAAGAACACCACGGTCGATTAGATCCATCACGCGTCCTGGAGTACCAGCAACAACCTGAGGTTTTTTCGATTTGAAATCTTTGATTTGAAGGCCTACTGAAGTACCGCCGTACACAGACATAGAACGGATTGGTTCAAAAGCAGAAAGCTTCTGAATTTCTTCGTTGATCTGGTTAGCAAGCTCACGAGTAGGAGCAAGAATGATCGCCTGAAGTGCAGGTGATTTAAAATCAAGTTTTTCAAGTAGTGGAAGAACGAAAGCGGCAGTTTTACCTGAGCCTGTTTGTGCCTGGCCGATGAAATCAACATCGCCTTTAAGAAGTACAGGAATTGCCTGCTGCTGAATTTCAGATGGTGATTCAAAACCCATCTTTGCAATTGCTTTGAGTGAAGACTCTTTGAGTCCTAGATCAGTAAATAACATGCGTTTTCTCCTTTCGAGAAAGTAATTTGGTTATGCGCATTTTGAATGTAGATATGAGGCCTGGTCCTATTGGTCTCAAAAAACAGCCCTGAGAACCACTTAGACCTAGAAGATAGACATGAAGATCCGGGTGGGAACAAGGTACAAAATAAACGACTGAGGAGCATATATCATCTTTGAAACAGCTTTGTAAATAGTGCGTTACCAATCTTAAGAGAAACGGACCTTTTCAGTATGATTTCAAATAATTGAGTCTTTAGTTTGTAAAGTAAGTTTTACAAAAAAACCATTGATCGCGCCAAGAATTCTCATAACATGAAAATATGAGGCTTATTTGGATAAATTTAATTGCGATCGTCATCGCTATCACATCATTAGTGGTAGAAAAACCGTCCGTCCAAGCAGATTTCAGCCTACCTTCCTCACTAAGTTATTCTCCTCATCTTCAGAGTGATATTCTAAGAAATGATTCGCACAATCATCAGGAAAAAACTCTTCAAATTGCTCAGGGGTTCTTCGCGATTGTCTTGATCGCAGATTCGATTGATGCAAATGAAGGATTCGCTCATTACCTCCCTCTTCATAATCTGATCCGGCAAAAAGATTTCTTTCTCCTGATTTAAAATCCTCATTTTTAACATTTTAAGTACACGAATCAAGGAAGAATCGATGTTATTAAGTTCACTTGATGTTGCAGTCATACTTGCGTACATCATCCTGATCTTCTTCATTGCAATAAGAGCAAAAGTTTTTATGAAAAACTGGATGCTGGCAAAGAAGAATAATGGATTAAGGCCAATTGAAAATCATTATCTTGCAGGAAGAAGTATTTCTTTCTGGGAAGCAGTCATGTCCATTATCGCAACTGAGTTTTCTGCGATGGCGTTCCTCATCATCCCTACTTATGTATATTTCGAAAATCTTAGTTATTTAAAATTTGTTTTGGGTGCAATTCTCTCTCGTTCATTTATCTCGTGGTACTTCATTCCAAAAATTTATGGAAAAGGGCTGACAATTTTCGAAGCTCTCGCACGAGGAATTAACGGATATACCGATATCCGTCCTGAGGGTCATAGAGGAAAGAGAACATTTGCAGTCTTCTACATTTTTTCAAAACTAGTCGGAGTAAGTGTTAAGTTTCTTGGTGGAGCTATCCTCATTGCTGAATTCCTCGATTGGCCGGTGTTTAATGCTATGGCCATGATCGCACTTCTTACTTACCTCTATATTATCATTGGTGGTCTTAAAGCTGTGGTTCGTACAGATATGATTCAGGCAACTGTTTTCATTTTTGGCGGCATTATGGCCCATTATGTAGTTGGCAAGATGAGTTCGTTTACATGGGGAGAGCTGGTTGCATTCGGATATGAGAATGGCAAATTTTCTCTTTGGAATTCTCATGCAGGATTTTTTAGTTTTATTTCCGGTATTCTCGCAGGTGCTGCATATGATGCTGCCACTCACGGAGTTGATCAGGATGTAACTCAAAAATTTCTTGGCGCCAAAGATGTCAAAACCGCTCAGCGCGCACTTGCATGGTCTTCATTGGGTTCGCTTCTGGTAAATCTAATCTTCCTGAGCCTTGGAGTTATCGTATGGTCTTTCTATACGAAACACGGTCAACCCATTCCAGCTCCGGATAGAATTTTCTCTTACCTGATTGAACATCACTTTCCTTCTCCAATTAAAGGTTTGATGGTTGCAAGTATTCTTGCTGCAAGTATGTCCAGTCTCGATTCATCGATCAATGCTATGAGTGCGATTTTCTGGAATGATCTCATGAGCGGGAAAAAATCAGAATATTTCAGGGTCTACATCAATCTTGATAATTTCATCATAACCATAGGGATTATTGTCAGCGCACATCTCGTGTCACAGATCCCTGGGGCGATGAAATTCGGGATGAACTTCGCTTACCTGGCGACAGCACCTCTTCTCTCCTTCTTCGTCTGCAGAATGATGCTTTCTAAGTGGATCAAGATGACTTACTCACGATCTCTGATCATCCTGAGTATCTTTACTTGTTTCCTTGGAATGGGTCTCAATCACTTTAGATTTGGTTTTAACCCACACCTTACAATTTTAGCGGGAATAATCACGACTATCATTTTCATGTGGATCTATTCAAAGCTGATTGATTTTTCAAATACACCTAAAGAGAATACATATGAGTAGAAAATTAAATTTTCATTTAAAAACTGATCTGATGATCAAGTCCGGAGAACGCTTCCGCGACCTGCTTCAATTGATGACGAAACCAGAAATTGGATTCATCAAAGCGATCGTGATCAATACATTAGCTGTGAGTTTATTAAGCCTGGGTGTCCCGTTAGCAATTCAGGTCATTATTAACAACATCGGCGTAAGAACAATGTCACAACCTCTTGTTGTGCTTTGTTTGTTGCTCTTTTTTATCCTTTCTTGTTCTGGTGCTCTTCAGGCCATTCAAACTTACACCGTTGAGATTCTTCAACGTCGCCTGTTCGTGAGGTACGGATTGATTATTTCTGAGAGATTATCTTCTTATCAGGATAAGTACTTTAAGGGCGCTAACTCTCCGGATCTCATTAACCGCTATTTCGATATCATGATCATGCAATCAAGCATGGTGACGTTTTTCGTTAGTGGATTCGGTTTCATCATTCAGTTTATTATTGGTTTCTCCTTATTAGCTTTTTATCACCCTTACTTCCTTGGTTTCGCCGGGTTCATGGGTCAGTTCTTGCTTGTAAACTGGATGCTTTTTGGTCCAGATGGAGTAAAGGCTGGTTCACCAGAAGCTGATGGGAAATACAACGTTGTAAGCTGGGTTGAAGAAATGAGCAGAGTGAGAAACATCTTCACTTCAGATCAGGGAAAAGATTTTTCAAACGCCAAAATCACAAACCTATTTAATAAGTGGCTTGTCACAAGAAACAACCTTTTTAACTTTCAATTCCGTCAACATATCGGTCTACAGATCTTTGGTGTTGTGATGAACGTTTTGCTTCTTGGAATGGGTGGTTTTCTGGTTCTAAAAGGCGAGCTTTCTGCAGGTCAACTTGTAGCCGCGGCGCTTGTGGTAAACTCCATTATTGCAAGTTTGCCAAATCTTCAGAACTTCTTCTTCAGTGTTTATAACTACAGTACGGCTCTCGACATGGTGGCGAGATTCTATGACTTCCCTCTTGAGGTACCAAAAGAAAATGCCATCCTTCCAAAGAAACTGGACTTTAATTTTGAGAACTTGAAATTTGAGCCTAACTACCACTTTCACTTCGGATTCAAAGAAGGTTCAAAAAATCTTGTTCTTGTAAGAAGCTTTTCATCAGTTCAGCTTTTTTATGAAGGACTTATGGGGTTCAGCGAACACACCCAAGGAAAAATCTATTACGATGGAATGCTTCTGGAAGATCTTGATATCGGCGCCATCAGAAATCACATTCAGATCATCCGTCATGATCAGTTCTTCGCAGGAACTATTATGGAGAATCTGGTTGGTCTCGGAAATCGAAAATTTTCAGCCACTGAGATCGATGAAGTTATTGCGAGAGTAGGACTTGATGAAAACATCAATAAACTTCCACTTGGTCTTGAAACAGAGATTCGTCCAAACGGATTTCCTCTTTCAAAATCGCAGCTACTCTCATTACAGGTTGCACGGGCCCTATTATTAAAACCTAAAATATTGTTAGTGACTCCTGACTTTGAGCAGATCTCAACTTTTAAGCGCAAGCTTATTTATAATGAGTTTCTTGATCGTAATCATCCTTGGACGCTTCTCTTCTTCACTCAACGATATTACAAAGGTGAATTTGATCGCTACGTGATGCTTGAGAGATCAAAGATGACAGAACTGAACGGTACTTCAGATTTATTGAAGGAGATCGAAAATTATGGCTGAGCTCAAAAAAGAAAAGACTGATCCTTCGATCGCCTATTCCGTTACACCTATTAATTACACAGAAGAATTCGCATCAACTCCTAGAGAGATGCTCAAACTTCATGACACTCCGGAAGCAGCCAAACTTGTCACTCGACTTGTTGTCATATTCGCCTTGTTCATGATGGTCTTTTTAATTGCGATTCCATGGCAGCAAACTTCTTCTGGTTCTGGAAAAGTCATGGCCTACCTACCGCAGGATCGTGTCCAAAATATTCATGCGACGGTTACCGGACGGATCAAGCAATGGTTTGTTAAAGAAGGTTCGTTCGTTAAGAAAGGTGATCCTGTTATGGAAATCATCGATATTGATCCAAACTACATGGCACGTTTGAAAGTTGAATACTCCGCCTCTAAAAGTCAGTACGAAGCAGCTCAACAAGTTGTGAAGACTGCAAAGTACGATATGGACCGTCAGACTGATCTTTATAATAAAGGTATCAGTTCAAGAAAAGACATGGAGATGGCCATTATCGCTTTCAAGAACGCTCAATCTTCTGAAGCCCAGGCACTTGCGAATTATACTCAAATGCAATCGCGATTTTCGCGTCAGGAAACTCAGTTAGTACTTGCTCCTTCAGACGGAACTATCGTTCGTCTCCTCGTAGGAACAAGTTCTATTGTGGTCAACCAGGGTGACATCGTAGCTATTTTTGTTCCGAAAAGTGATCAATTATCAGCGCAGCTTCTGGTTCGTGGAAACGATCTTCCTCTTGTTTATGAAGGACGGAAAGTACGCCTGCAATTTGAAGGATGGCCTGCGATTCAATTCTCAGGATGGCCATCAGTTGCTGTTGGAACTTTCGGTGGCGTCGTAACTTTTGTTGATCAGACAGCAACACCAGATGGTCTTTTCAGGGTTATTGTTCTTCCTGACAAAGGTGAGAAATGGCCTGAATCACGTTTTATTCGCCAGGGTACTCGTGTGAACGGATGGATTCTCCTTAATAAGGTTGCCCTAGGATACGAGTTGTGGAGACAGTTTAACGGCTTTCCTCCTTCGCTCGATGCAGCTCCAGGTGCACTAGAAAATTCAACTCAAGAGATTCCATAATGAAGATGAAAAAATATTTTGTGGGTTTATTATTTCTAACGACTCTTCCAGTTTATGCAGCACTGTCACCTGCCATTGTTAAAGACAGTGCTTTGAAATTTCATCCGAAAGTACTTGCTGCTATTGAGAGAATGCGCGCCGGAGAAGAAGCTGCAAGAGGCGCTAAAGGTGCCTTCGATGCTAAAATTGTTTCTGATTATAAGAGACAAACGAAACATGACTGGAACACGACACTGTCTCGCACCCAACTTGAAAAACCTCTACGTTTTGCGAACTCAAAAGTTTATGCAGGTACTGAACAAATCAGTAATCCAACAGGGATGCTTGCGCCGATTTACAATACAGGTAACCCCGGATTAACTGGCCAGGCCGGTAACTATTCTCTTGTTGGACTCAAGATGTCCTTGTGGAAAAATCTCCTGCTGGATCCAAACAGAGCAGCTTATAGAAACGCAAAATTTGATTCCAAAATTGCTCAGGCCGATAAAACATTAACTGAATTAAATATTGGTAGACTCGGTCAGCTCGCCTACTGGGAATGGGTAACAGCTCAGAAAGTGAAAAATGCTTACGAAGAACTACTCAAAAATGGTGAAACAAGAAATGAGATTCTGGCAGCAAGAAGTAAGCGAGGAGACATTCCTCAAATTACTGTTACAGAGAATGAGCAGTATGTAGCAAGCCGAAAGGGATCACTTCAGTCCGCAAAAGAGCGTCTCCTTCGTGCTGAGTTTGCTCTCTCTTTATTTTACCGAGACGAAAACGGTGAACCGATTATTCTTAATTCAACAGAAAGTTTCGAAGATTATCCTTCTGACTTATCTGCTTCATTGAAAAATCTGGAACTTAATTCTGATATCGATGAATTAATCAAGAAACGTCCTGATATGAAAAATCTTAACTTGTTAGTTGAAAAATCCACTACAGACCTTGAACTTGCAAAACAAGATTTAAAACCTCAACTCGATGTCACGACAGAATATTTTCAAAGAACGGTTAATCATCCGAACATGCCTCGCGATTATCTAATGGTGATGGCGCAGGTAAGTATTCCCATTGAGAGAAACTTAGGAAATGGTAACATTGCCTCTGCGCGTGCTCGTCAGATGATCGCACAAAGAGAGATGAGCTACGGAAGACAGTCTTACAAGTTTGAAGTTTTGGCGTTGAGAAGGGCCCTTGATTTGCGACTCGAACAAGTGACTCAATCTGAAATTGAATTCTCAAAATCCAAAGAGCTCGTTGCATCTGAAACATACAAGTTCAAAACGGGTGGCGGAAATTTATTTCTGGTAAACCTTAGAGAAGAAGCACAAGCAAGGGCGGAAGCATCTTTTCACGAATCACGACTCGCCTTTATGGAAACACTTCTCACCTACGAGGCTCTCGTGAGCACGGGTATTTAAGCAAAAAAAAGCCCCTCTTTCGAGGGGCTTTTTTTTGTGCATTATTTGATTTGGTAAGAAATCCAAGCACCAATCCAGAAAGATTTATCTGTGATCGGAGTATCATTCACGAAACAGTTCACGAAAGGCATTACGTTGAACTTCGGAGTGATGTCATGAGAAACACCAAGCATGATGTTCTGCCACTTATCTTTGAAAACTGGCTTCTTATCGTTGATTGATTCCCAGTTACGGAAGTTTTCCCACATGTGCTCGTAGTAAGCCTGTAGACGAGTTGTATCGTTGATCGTGTACTGAATATATGGAGCAGTATAGAAACGAAGACGAGCATAAGTATATCTCTCTTCATAAACCCACTGACGAACCTGACCGAAGATACCTAGCTGCCATGTTTTGTTGAAATCATAAGTAGGGTTGTAACCGATTTCAAGTTGGCGCGTTGTATTTCCGAAACCACCGTTACCAGAGTTACGGCTAGCTTTTGAAGTAGGAAGACGCATACCAGGACGAATCCAAAGGTTAAATTTCTTATCTTCAGAAGAGTAAACAACACCCTGGAAACCAACTAGAACGTCATCAACCATGATAAGAGCGCGATCTTCAGGCTCTTTCATATCTCTAGATGATGCAAGAGGAACCATGAAACGTGGGTTAACCACGAAATTCATTTTAGCTCCGAAATTGAAATTGAATGAAATTTGATTCCAGATGTTTGTAGGCCATGTATCTTGGTTCTTAGCATCTCCCTTTGGAGCATTACCATACTCTGGAGAAATAGCACCGTTACGCCACTGACCTTTTTCCATGTCATCGAAGTGTGGAGTTGTTAATACTCCGAAGTAACCGATTTTAAGACGATCAGAAAATTTCTGAAAGCTTGTCTTCGTGTTAGGCTTCAAATCCTGCGCCGATGGCTTAGTTGTGATTTGTGCCAGGGCAACGTTCGCCGCTAGAGCTGAGAGAACCAGTGTGAGGAGAAAAGAACTTTTCATGTGATGTTGCCTTCCTTACAATCATTAAATTTTTTCAATAGCTCTGATTCTAAGCAATTTTGTCTAGAACTCAAAGTATATTCGATAGTTCTCATGTACTTTGCTAAATGACAACTTTAAATTTTCGTGGTGCAATAGTGACACCAAAAGGAAAAATATGAGCTCTGAGAAACACAAAATTCTTACTTCTTTCTTTCAGTCACTGGAGAAATTAGAGTCTGATGACATGATGGCAATGGTAGAAAAACATCTTAAGGATGATGATGTTGAAATCTTCGTGAATCACATCGAAACGTTCTACGGCATCTCTGATGACGAAGAGTTAGGAATGCTAGCTCAATTAATGGTAACGGGTTATCTGGCCGCGAAACACGAAGAAAGTTTGAAGTCTACTCAGCATTAAGATCGAACTGAATCTGAATCCAAAATCTTCTCATCGCTGCAAGCTCCTGGAGATAAAACCAAGTTGTCTCCAGAGGGCCTTTGTCCTGAACTTGCTTCGATAGGATTTTAAAAATATCCGTTAAGGTTTGCGTCACAACGCCAAACTCAAAAACATCCTTCAACTCTTCAAGAATAAATTCTTCGCAATCAGTAAACTGAACGCGGTTCATCTCGTTTTGAATGTTCATACCGATGCCTGCAGAAGTAATGAGCTCTTCAAGAACCTGAAAGTTGCGAACAGCAAGTTCCCTGTCTCCGAGCGGCCCAAGTTTCACAGTATTTTCATCAGAGGCAACGCTCATAGTGAAAGCGAGCTGAAAACCTTTCGGTTTTTTTGTCAGCCACCAGCTGAAGCCTGGATCAGAAAGATTGCACATCATCTCTTCATCGATAGGAAATCTTCTATTGTGAAGCTGATCGTGAATAATTTCGGCCTGGAATGGATTCTCAACAATAAAAAACTTAAGCTTCGTTGCGAGATCTTCGATTCCGCCTTCAAGAAGACGAAGGCTCGGGTAGTCTTCAGGTCGATCCATGATCTGTTTGTAATCTTCACGGATATTCTGAGAAACCATCGTACGAACGACGAAAACTGATTTTGATTTTTGAACGTGGTAAAGGATCCCGGGACCTTCAGGGAAAAGAGTTTCCTCTTCCTCACCTTCCGGCATCATGAAAGGAGAATCGGTCACTTCATTTTGACCGTAATTCTCATGAAAGTGCTTAAAAGTCTCAGCGACTAAAAGTTCAATCTCATCCATGACGAACCCTTTATAGTAAGTACATCAACATCTGAATCACAATAATGACGATCATCGGAGCTGGATCAAGGGGAAGATCTTTAGGAAGAGCCTCTCTGATCGGCTTCTGAGGAACGTCAGCTACCTTGTGAATCATCTGTGCCCACTTCTGTCTACGAGCATCCGGAACATAACTGAGAACGATGTCAGCAATCGTGATCCAGATAAACAACTGAAGAAGCTGGTGAATAATTAATGTCATTACTTTTATTTTGGAGTGAACACTCCTAAATGAAAAGCTTAATTTCCAAATTTATAATTCGCAGCGATCGATGCAATCGTGAAGAGAACGATCGATGCGAAGTAAGATGGCTTACCATATTTCGGAAATCTTCTCGCAACAACTGCTCCACCAATGCCGATGATAAACCAGATCGCCATCTTGATCTGAATCCAAAGTGGCCATGAAGCTGTGTGACCGATTCCAAGTCTCGCCATAAGTCCCATCCCTCCAACAAGAGTCATAAGAGTGGCAATTCCAGTGAGAACCTTGATGTGTTTCACGGCCGATCCGTAAAAACTGATCGCGAGTCCTGTGAAAAGGATGATGATTGAGACAAGGTGAATGATTTTATAGTTTTCGTAAGAGATCATAAGTTTATTCCTTAGAGTGATTTAAGAACTTCTTTCAGCAGGGTCCAAAAAGTTTCGACAGTCGGAATATGGACTCTTTCCTGCGGGGAATGAGCACCCATGATTGTCGGGCCAAATGAAACTGCATCGATAGGTCCGATTTTATCTCTTAAGATACCGCACTCAAGACCCGCGTGGATAGCTGTCACTTTCGCTGTTTTGTTGAACAAAGCTTTGTATCTGTCCGCTACAAGATCCAGAAGTTTGTTCTCTCTTACCGGTTTCCAGCTAGGATATTCGCCATTTTTAGAAAAAGTGATGTTAAATCCGCGAGCAAGGGCCACAATCTGGTTCTCAAGCCCCACACATTCTCCTCGATCGAAGAATCGAAGTGAACTTTGAAGGTAAAACTGCCCACGAACCAGAAGAGAAATCGCCAGATTGTTACTCAAAGCTACCAGCTCTTTGTTGCTAGCAAGATCATAAGCGTGAGCACCATGTGGGAAAGCGAGGAGAAAACTTAAAACAGATAGAGCATCTTCAGGCTTAACCACATTACCACTGTAGTCATGCTCTTCAACTGCTGTAACAAAACCCTGGTCATTAGTCGGCATGAAAGACTTCCATCTTTTTGCCACATCTTTCGCCGCGTTTTCAGCGACGATTTTATCTGAGAGTTTCACGATCGCGAAGGCATCACGAGGGATAATATTGTGGGCCTTTCCCCCTCTCCATTCAACAATTTCAAATGTGTCTTGAGGAAGAGAATTCATCCAATCCAGGAGAAACTTGATCGCATTTCCGCGCTGTTCATGAATATCCACGCCGGAGTGACCACCAAGGAATCCGCCAACAGTAAGCTTATAAAATGATCCTTTGATTTTCGAAGGAACCATCTCAACAGTTTTGTTAAATTCATAATCAATTCCACCCGCGCATCCAATGTAGAGACTTCCCCACTCTTCAGTATCGAGGTTGATCATCTTTTTACCCTTGAGATAATCAGGGTCAACTCCCCAGGCGCCAACTAGACCAGTCTCTTCATCAGTCGTGAAAAGAAGTTCAAGTGCCGGATGCTGAATACTCGGATCATTCATAAGTGCCAGGGCCGCAGCACATCCAATTCCATTATCAGCACCAAGAGTTGTGCGATCTGCTTTGATCCACTCTCCATCACGGAATGTAACAATTGGATCTTCAGAGAAATTGATATTTCTGTCAGGAGTAGCATCAGTCACCATATCCATGTGGTTCTGAATGATCACCGTATCGTGATTTTCATAGCCAGCTGATGCCGGGACATA
>JBEIQF010000505.1:0-1577 GCA_040376635.1 Halobacteriovoraceae bacterium | reverse complement strand
TTCATGGCCATAAGGAAAGGAACGACTTCATGAGACCTCATCTCACCAAGGATAATGCGATCAGGACTTAATCTCAGAGAGTAGGAAAGGTATGCCTTCAAACTGGTTGCCGCCGAATCGCCCGCGAGAAATCTCGTCTGGTGCGGATGAGGAAATTGAATTTCATAAGTATCTTCGAGAACAACAAGATGTTCATGCTGATCCACAAGGCTCAGTAGACTCGTCATGATGGATGTTTTTCCTGATCCCGTTGAACCAGCAATCAGAACGTTTTTCTTTTCGCGAACAAGGGTCTGCAAAATATCAGTGTCGCCAAAGCTTTCTAATGAGTGGG
This sequence comes from Halobacteriovoraceae bacterium, assembly GCA_040376635.1. Lineage (GTDB taxonomy): Bacteria > Bdellovibrionota > Bacteriovoracia > Bacteriovoracales > Bacteriovoracaceae > Peredibacter. Next base: position 1,243 of record JBEIQF010000505.1, on the reverse strand, counting down.
GCTTTTGCGATAAACATCTCAAGACAAGTTTAGATACTCCGTTCGGTGACGTTGAAGAATGAACTAAACTTAATCTGTAATTACGGTTGAAGAGAACTCCGTAAAAGCTTGCAAATGGCTGTTGCACGTTCCAGTTCTGCTTAAAATGAATCGAGAGAATCTCTAGCCAAAGCTGCCAGTCTTCTTTATTTAAGGGAACGGTGAATGAAACTTTCTCACCATGATAATTCAGGATTTGCGAGTTTTCAGGTGAATGAAAGAAGAACTCAGTAGCATCCTTATTCAAAATATCTTCCAGAAAATTCCATGACGTGAGTTTTTGAAAGTTTTCTTTTATGGCCTCAAGATCTTCGGCATCGCTCAGAGTCGGAAGCTCCTGAAAGAAATTTTCCCAGCTAGGAATGATTCCCTTGTTGAGATAAGAAACCAGAAGTTCTCTCCCTCGAGCGAGAGCGAATTCTTTTGTGATCGGTGCTTCCTGTTCTTTAAAAATACTTAGCATTTTTTACTCCACTGCTTCGAGCACAACATAACCGTAGATTTGTTTGTACGTCTTCTGGTCTGACTTCGATTCAAACAAATGTTTCAGAATTGGAATCTCTGAAATGATAGGTATTCCTGTACGGTTTTTTGAAGTTGTCTGGAAACCGATCTGGAAGATTTTCATCGGTACGCCGATTTCCAGGAGGGCCGATGAGATTTCTTTGCTGCCACTGATCGCCTGTTCAACCGGACGAGAGAATTCAGTTTCATAATCAAGAAGAAGTTTCCCATAACTTTCAGTGATCTTTGTTTTGATTTTTAATCCTGCGAATCTCCAGTCAATCGGTGCAATGACTGTGGCCCCAGTTGTCGCAATATTCTGATATGGAATCTGAGAGCCAATTTCAATCAATTGGGGAGTATTGAGATTCACTACGAGTTCCGGTTCTGCGAGTGAAGAGAGGTCCATTTTTGATTGAGACAAGAACACTGAATTACTATCTATGAGCTTTCTGATGCCGAAATCGAAAAGATCGCTCACTTTTGCAGAAAGTTTATCAAGACCCACATGAATTTCTCTTCCGTCCATTTGCTCAAGCTGAACGAGTTTTATTTTTAAGCGGTAGTTTTTATGCTTCAAGCGAGAGTCCTGCTGAATGAAAGACACTCGGTAAAATGAAGCCAGTTGTTTCAAGAGTGCTTCGTTATTCATGCCTTCATAAAAGCAGAGGATATCGAGCCAGTCTGCCTGGCAAGTCAC
>JBEIQF010000369.1:0-3188 GCA_040376635.1 Halobacteriovoraceae bacterium | reverse complement strand
CCACCATCAGGTGAGCCTTTTAGTTGCGAAGCCGTCATGTAGGTTTTGATTTCTCTGATTGTCAAAAGAGCTTTCTGCTTTCGCTGGTGAGGAGTATCAGCACAAGGCTTGAAGTAAGCTTCGCGAAGCTTTTTGAACATGAGTTCGATTGTCCCGAAGTAAGTGTACTGATCATCAGCATCGCCATAAAGTTTCTGGATGTATTTTTCATCACAGATGATATTTCCCGGAGCAGTGAGAGCGGCAAGTGCAGCAGATGGTGTACCCCCATCATCAAGTCTTGAGCGTTGAAGGAAATTAGAATTCTGCGGAGTCTGAATGCCGAGTACAAGGGGAGAGATTCGAGTCGTACGGTTTGCAGGATTTAAATAACGGCGAGCATCCACGAGTTGTGAAATAGTGAAGGCATAACAAAGCCCCGTGTCCTTCTGGTCTAAGGCCGGAAGAAGAGCAAGAGAACCGTTTCCAGTCGTAATGTTAGTGGATGGAGAATTAGGAGCGCAAGTCTGCGCTCGGGCAACTGAATGAACAAGATGAATGAGAACGAGAAGGACTATCAGGCGCATGGATTCCCCTGATAGTATTTTGCCACGGTTTTGCTCCGGAAAGAGCTAGGTAAGAAGTGACCCTTTAACCAACTTGTCTGGTCGGAATGTCAAATCTGTCTCTCAAGGAGATGTTGGTGTTGAACATGAAATCGTCTTTATAGCAGTAGCCCCACATTTCTCCGTGTTCAAAGGAGAAGATCACGGGGTGATCGGTTGCATGGAAGTGCCTGGTAGCGTGCTTACCTTTAGATTCATCACAGCAGCCAACATGACCGCATTCCATACAAATCCTCAGATGCAACCAGGAATCACCCTTCTTCAGGCATTCCTCGCATCCCGTGGTGCCTGGAGTGACGTCATGGATTTCACTAATGTGTGAGCATGGCCTTCCCATAAACGTCCTCCGTTAACTTGTTTTCCAGACACCATTTTAAAGCATAGTCCGAAACTTCTTCCCAGCCACTCTGGGCCACAGTGAAATGTGAGCGCAGAGAAAATTCTTTATATTCAGTAATTGTTTTTGTTTTGTAAGCGCGACGATTCTCCATGTTCACCGAGGGAGGAGTGATGTGATCAATCGATCCTCCGATGAAGAGAAGAGGCGGACGATCCGGATTTTTATAATCCACAATGTTCACCGCTTTAGGATTGAAATTAGATAAAGCAACCTGAATCAGTGGTCTCTTCGGAGACGGAATGTAATAGCGGTTGTATCCTGCGAGAGCTTCATCTTCCGGCACACCATTGGCAAAAGCATATTTGAATTCCTCAAATGAAAGATCAACGATGCCGTTAATGTCGAAAGGATTTTTCAGAGCAGGCCACGCTGACTTAATGACCGATGGTGGTAAGCGAAGAACTCCTCTTGTCTGTGCTGAATGAATCGCCACACCTGCTGAACCGAATCCCCGATTTAAAAGCAGTTGGGTAAAGAGCCCACCAAATGAATGCCCCATGATGATTGGTCGATTATCGAGCTTACTTACGACATGAACCAGGTGTTCAAAAATCTCAGCAACGCCAACACCTCTCAGGATATCGGGATTTTTTCTGATCTCTTCAATTGAGAGTCCTTCCATCATCGGCCAGGTTGGAGTGATGACGTTATAGCCCTGCTCAGTATACCTCTCTACCCATTTCTCCCACGAGAGTGGAGTAATCCATAACCCGTGGATCAGGACGATATCGCCCTTGGATTGAGAGCGACCATATGTTTTTTTCTTGAGAGGGACAGCTTGTGGTTCTTGAATCATTGTTAAGTCCTTTTTCAAACTTAACAATGATTTTAATTTTGTGTGGGAGCGAAGAGAAAGGTGATTGATGTCAAACTAGAGTGAAGTTCTATACTCTGAAGAAGAACTTATTCTGCGCATGTCACCAAAGTAACTTCGCATGATTGTTCTCAATGTATTTCCGTGTCCTCGCGCCCAGTCTCTTTGCAATTCACAAGCAAGCTGAAGTGTTGTGATCGGACGAGCGCCGGCCTGAATCATTCGTTGTACAGCTGACTCATGTGCTTCAGTTGTGACTCCACCGATTGCGTCGATGACTGGATAAACTTCATATCCTTCATTAATGGCATCAAGTGTTGGGAAAGCGACACACACTTCTGTCCACAGACCGGCCATGATGATTTTCTTTTTGCCTGTTGATTGAATGGCATCCAGAAACTGTGGATCTTCCCAGGAGTTCAAGGTGGTGCGATCAATTTCTTCAACGTAAGGCAGAACTGATTTTAGTTCTACGGCCGTACCTTGATTCACTCCCAGTTGAACGCCGACAGTTGTGAGAACAGTCGGAAGCTTGAAATCGCGGGCGATTTTTCCGAGTGTAACAACATTCATCAGAAGTTCATGATAGGGCCTTGAACTCACTCCGGAGAATTGTTCCGGTTGGTAGTCGATGAAGGCGATAACAGAATTTTGTGGTGTAAGTAGATCGTCTTTTTCTGGATTACGTAGAGGTGAACCTTGTGTCATATATGTCTCCCTGATGCAGATAGCGTAGGGAAGACGCAGGATGAAAATCTAGTCCTTCAATGTCATCTTGATTAAGGCATCAGTCATTCTCATACGATTGATGTCATTAAAGGGCATCATCATCACTGTCTCACCGTGATCAACTTGTTCAATCCTTACAAAATCAATGCGCTCAATTTTTGAATGGCGATAAGGAACCATGCCATCAGAGAGATCATGAGGTCCGTCATAGACTTGTTTTGAACGACACTTACCGGAAACAAACGTCACGCATCCATATCGGATGATGTTGTTTGAAGGATTGAAAAGGCTCTGGCCATCAAGCATCACCCCGGACATCGTAATGACATTCATACTGCCGAGAACTTCAGGAAGTCGCTCTTCGTATGAGGCCATGACCTTTTGTCTTTCATCCAGCGTGAGGTATTTTATGGTTGCTTCAGAAGTTTTGAAGAGAGGAACGAAAGGTCCAAGAATGGTTCTTGCGTAATAAGGATTCTCAAAATAAACCGAAGCTACCGGAGATCCATAAAATGGTGCCTGCAGAAAGACAATCGATCTGATTGTTTGAAGTCTCTCGAGATCTTGTTTCATCATCCAGTCGAGAAGGGCAAGTCCACCCAGAGAGTGAGTGACGAAAATGGCTTTTTTGTTCTTCGCT
>JBEIQF010000037.1:0-15824 GCA_040376635.1 Halobacteriovoraceae bacterium | reverse complement strand
CAACTTCTCGGAACTATGAAAAAGAAATTAAGCCTGTCGGCCAGAGGACGTAATTTTTACTCCTCTTTTTTTCTGGGTCGGGTTAAACTCATCCTGAGTGTTTTTATTTTACAACAGGGTCTCACTTTTCAGACTAAGAAGGTCGGAAAATTAATGGTGAAGTCACATACTCTTAGAATTCAACGGGTTCACCGAATACTTGCTATTTACTTGCTTTTTTCTATCTGTTTTTTATGCCCAGATTTATGGGCTTCTCAAGAGGCCATGGTTCTCGCAGACAGGGCCGTGATTTATTCTGACAGAGAGATGACTAGTCCGATCGGGTATGTTTCTCGAGGTAAAAAACTTATTGTTGGAGAAATACCCCGCAACAAAGCTCAGGTATATCCCATCGTTGTTTCCGGAAAAGTTGCTTACATTCGAGTGAATGATGTGACGACAGAACGTGAATCGATGGATTCAACTCGACTGACAGCTGAACGTTTCCAGAAGAGCACAGTTCCGGTTATCTCAGGAAAATTCGCTGTTTCGTATTACGCTTTTAATTCGACGATTGATATTGGTGAAGACATCGAAGACGATGGTTTTTTCTGGCATGGAGTTTCTCTTAAGGGAGAAGTGTTCATGAAGAATCGTTTCGATTTTCAGGTGATCACAAACTGGATGCAGACTCAGGAAAAAGATTTGAAGTTCCGTGCTTTCGAGATTGGTGTGGGTGGAGCGTTGAGGCTTATTGATGCGAGAAGGTTTCTGCTTCGTCTTGAGGCCCAGCTTCTTGCCATTCCATATTCAAGTTATGCAGTCGGGGAAAAATTTCGTGTGAACAGTTATGGTTACTCTGCAGGTGCAGGCGCAACCACAACCATTCTTTTCAATGAGAACTGGGGAATGGATTTGTCTGCTGGAGTTTATAGAACTGCGATGTTCAGCTTTAAAGCACCGGACCCATTTGAAGAAATCAAGCCATCATTTACCGGGATCAGAATGGGTGCTGGTATCAATTACACTTATTAGTAAGCTTCCAGAAGCGACTTAAGCTTATCCAGATCTACTTTGCGTGAATGTCTGTCGACTTGTATGCGTTTTCCATCTTTAGAATTTAACCAAAGAATGAAATAGCCCTTGTTCTGAAAGCCTGTTGTGCCTTCATCAGCTTTCATGCGGGCAACGTTTGGTGAAGAAAGAAAAGATTCAACTGAGAATGAATCAGATTCATCGAGAACAAATTTTTCAGAGAAAACTGTAATGCCAAAAACTTTATGAACCAGTCTGATTTCCGGGCCCTTCTTTACGATTCGTTTTTCATAGAAAAAGAATCCAAGAATGAATACCGGTAGAGAACCAATAAATGTCAGAAGGGAATAGCCCAAAGTGGCGTCTGTCTCATCACCGAGCTGAACTAATTTCAGGACAGGCTCTTTAATCGCAAGGAACATGAAAAAGATCACTGCAATCGAGCAAAGAGCATAAAACCAGAAAATATAGGGAAGACCGTAAGTTTTTAAAGTGAGTTCAGAATCTTTCTTAACAACAAAATCGGTTTCATCTTCGCCAACCGGAAATACATACATCAGACCCATAATTCTATAACCTCTAACGTTGATGGGGAGAGAAAACATCCAGGATTTCTAGCCGAGGATAAAGGAGTTTCATCCAAGTGGCAAATACTGGTTTTGTAGCGAGTTTCTCCTGCTGAAACAGCTCCTGAAGGGGTGTTGAAACCTGGTGAAAAGTCACTGTCGGGGAGAGTTCGAGCCTCTTTTCCATGCGCATAATAAGAAGGGTCCACTGATCTTTCAGGGCATCCGGAACATGGAGTCCCTTAAGCTTCTTGTAAACAAGAGAGAGTTCCTTGTTATTTGAGACGAATTTGAAATCCCAGACATAGATGTAGAAAGAAAAGATCTCTTTCCATACCGGATGCTCAACCACACTACGGGCCATTTGAAGTTCATGATAAGCAATATCAAATTCACCCTGGTCAAAAGCGCTCTGGGCAAGGGCCGCACGTTTCCAGGCAGCCTCGAGGGATTTTGTTTTTTCTTTTGGTTTAAGGCCTGTCACTTCCTGATGATCTGCCAGGGAGAAGCGAAGAATTTCATCTGAGGCCACAAGGGCACTCTGACCTTCCTTCACATCGACATAACCTTTTGTGAGGTTCACGTGATAGGCGCCTACGGTGGCAAGTGTCGCAGCAGGATGAATCCATTTCTTCGTTTTTTGGTCTTCGATATCTGTGAGTGAATCAAGAATATGCTGGTTCTTCGATGATTTAAGTTTCTCTTTAAGCCACATCTGACGTTCTTCAGAAAAACGCAGGTAAGATTCAAAACCTCCGCCATCATTCTGTAACGGAATGTTAGTAAAAATGAGAGGAGAGGAATCGTTCACATTATAGGCCTCAGTATTCTGGGCCGGGCCATCGATATCTGTAACAAGAACCTGCCCTGATTTTTCAAGAAGAAGGAAAGACCATTTTGTAATGGAGACTTTTCGCTTAACTTCTTTTTTAAAATCCTGGAAATTTTGTGCTTCAAAGAGACTTTCAAAAGCAATCTGGAAAATGCCCTGGCCTTCCTTGTGATAAGTCTTTCCTGGTTTATGGTGAATGGCAAAGCTCATCCCTGAGCCATGAATACCCTGAAAGAAAATGGGTGCGAGGCCTTCACAACTGTAAGTGAGAAGAGGTTCCTTGCCTTCGAGTTGCCAGAAATAAAGACGTGGGCTTTCTTCAAAAATTCCGATCAATGGAAAATCCAATAATCGGGAATGGGTAATCTCGTCACCATTTTTTGCGAAGACACTTGTGCATCCTGGAAGAAGGCCTTTTAATTCCGGATAAATCTGGCCGTAATGAGCGGCAAGTTCAAAAAGCGATAAGAAGCTTAAGTATCTCGTTGCATCGATGCCCAGACCTTCAGAATAGGCCGAGATGCATTGATCAAAGAAGCTTTCTTCCTTACGTTTCAGGAGAACTTTTGCTCGTGTGAGAATGTCCTGTCCGTAACGGAGAACAACGTTGGTTGAAAGAAGTTTAGTGACTCTTGATTCAATCTTTAAAAAAGCCTCTCGTTCACGAAGACCGAGCTGATAAAGACTCTGAACAGGATCACCAATCAATGGAACAACAGTCGTTTTCATTTTAACCTACGTAATAATTAACTAAGTGATGTAAGTGATTGGCAAAATCAAGCTTAAACGTTCTCGCTTGAAGTTGCTCTATCATGTGCGGTTTACAACGAATATAAATCTTGAGTTTGCCCTTTGGATGGGCATCACTCATATTTTTCAATTGATAAAATTTCGAGAGGAATCTGAAGTGCTGCTGGTTAGTCAGGCGGAAAGATTCTTCTCGCTTAATATTATTCCATAATGTCCACGGGTCATAGCGGCCTACAAGTACGGCGGCCAGCGTGAGATAAATAATCGTATCTGATTCAAACCCGTCACCAATCAGAATGAGATCATCCGGGATACCAGTCATGAGAAGAATATTGACGATTGTGTTGAGTTTGTAAAAGCCCTGAGACTTAAGATCCTTTGTAGAAAGATCTCCCTCAAAAAATGAGAAAATATTCCGGTAATCTTTGAGGAAAATGTTCCCTGTGAAAATTTGTCTCTGATAGAGCCAGTCACGGATCGCATTCTCATAGAAGTGTGGAGAAGCTGAAACAATAAAAGGTTGATAGTCGTCTTTGATGAATTCTTTGACGATATCAATGGATTTATCCACTGGCGGAAAATAATGAATCGGGTTTCTCAAAGAAAGATAGAGCTCTTTCATTGATGAGTATCTTGTATCAACCAATGTCTTATCAAAATCGGTGATACAGATTTTTTTTGGATTCTGAATCCGGGTCGGAATGAAGGATCCAATCAGGAGTTCAAGACCTGGATGAGATTTTGTCTCATACATCCTGATCTTTGCGACGTTCATCGCTTCTGGCTGTGGAATCTTGAAATTGAAGTTACCGAAGCTGTCCGAATCAAAGCTTCTGATGGTGACTTCTTTGTCATCACTGGAGAGGCCTACAACTTTAAGCCTGTACTCGTTTGAAGAGAGTAGTCCCATACTCTGAATGGGCTTTGTCGGAACGATTTCTTTCAGGTTCTGATTGATCTCATCGAGGATTTCAAATGTGCCTTGAGACGAATACGTCATCGATGCGCGAATATGAATATATTCGTCGGACTCGATACCCGTAAAATGAACCAATTTTGGTCGTCTCATGCCCTAAATTATAGCTTGTAAGAGTGGACATCTCCTTCACTTTTTTGACAAAATACTGTCATGTTACAGATGACACTAATTATTAAAGGCAAAGTTCAAAGAGTGGGTTTCCGCTACAGTGTTGTGGATTTTGTCGTTTCAGAGAATCTTCCTATCGTTGGTCACGTGCGTAATATGCCAGATGGTTCAGTCCATGTTCTGGCCCAGGGTGATATTGAGGCCCTGAAAGAGCTCCACCGTTTCTGCACTCAAGGTCCGCCTAAAGCAGAAGTGAGAGAGGTCACTCAGGATCTAATCCAGATTAACAAACAAGATTTCTCGGAATTTTTTATTGCTGATTAAGTGGGCGCCTAGGCCTTCTTGATGACGTAAGTCATTACGCCATTGTCATAGCTCGACTTCAAAGACTTCGCATTCAGGAAGTGGCCTGTCTGAAGGCGAGTTGTAAATGATTCAACTTTATTCACTTTATTGATCGTTCCATCCAATTCCTTAGAGGCATCAGCGAAACGACGGTTAAAGCTCACAACGGCCTCTTTGCCGTTGATTGTTAACTGCACGTCAGTCTTAGAGTGTTCTGGGATAGCAACAGCAACTTCAACGCGATCTTCAAATGTCTTAAGGGTAGGTTTCAGAGTTTCAAACTTAAAGAACGGATCATCATTACGATCGGCCGTCTTCGTGATCTCTTTAGTGAGACTTGTCTTCAGATCATCAACAACCTTCTTATTCTTGGCCTCAAGCTCTTTGAACGTCTGGTTGTGTTTTCCAATCTGGCCTTCATATTTCTTCTCAAAGAATAGTTCCTGTTCTTTCAGGCCTTTTCTGTATTCACCATCTTTCTGTTCAAGATGACTTGTGTGAACAGTTGTCATTTTTGACATTTCATTATTCTGGCGAAGGTTTGTGGACATACGTTCTTTCTTGAACTGATTGTCCTGATCATCCTTCATCTTCTTATAGTTATTACCCTCTGTTCTGAAGCGGGTAGTGAACTGATTCGTTTGATTCTGAACTTTTTCCTGATTAAATTTTTCCAGGTCGAGGTACTGCTCATTCATCGTCGATTTCATTTCTTCGATGCGATTTTTACCTTCGTGAGAGACTTTTTTAGAGGATTGGTTAAAGCGGTCATTCATCTCTTCAAGATAGAGCTCATGTTCGCTATTGATTGTTTCACGGTCAGTAGAGAGCTTCTTCTGAGTATCAACTTTCTCTTTTGCAGAATTGTCTTTCAGGTTCTTGAGTTCTTTTTCAGTGAAGGCCTTCGTTTGCTGAAGGTGATTGCGCATTTCTGCGAGAACTTTTTCTTTCTTCTCAGCAACTTTATCGATGTGCTCGTGATGATTATTCTGGATGTCGACGATTTCCATGTTCTGAGTTTTTTTCAAGTCGGCTTTCAGGTTCTGGTGTGCAGATTCCATCGTCTTCAATTCACGTTCATTACGGCGTTTTGAAGTTTCAATTTGTCTCTGGTTGAGTTTCTCAACATCCCTGATTGCGCTACTCATTGACTGGAATCTCCTTATCGTAAGGATGGTCACAAATCTTCTGACCTCTTCCAGTATAACCCGGACAGATCCAAGTACGAAGTAAATCTACCGTAACAAAGGATCCGCCGTGATAGCTTTTGTAGTTCTGAGGATTAAGAGTAGAGACGAGGTACTGTGATTTGGCCTTTGTGGCGACTGCATACGGATCATTCGATTTTACGATGTACTGATAAGCACGGTATTCGGCCTTGGCAGAACCAGAAATCATAAAAATAGAGACGATCAGCAGTTTAATCAATGAAGCTCTCTCATTTTATCCAGAGCGCGGTATTCAACCATTTTCATGAAAGAGAGGACGAACTCTTTTCTTTCATCGTTTTTAAGCGCCTGAATTGCTGTTTTCTTTCTTTCGATAGAGCTGTGACGCTCAATCTGCTTGTAGAACTTGTGAACTGTCTCTGCCGCTCTTGAGAACGACATTCTTTTCACTTCCACTACATCTGAAAAAGATTCGTGAATCCAATCCTGATAAAAAAGTGGGAAATAACCGGAGCTTCCTGCCTCGATTAACTGATCCAAACCTTGTGCTTCCTGCATCTTCCGCATTTTCGCTCCTATAAACAAAAGACTTCCTGTCTTTTGTGTCCATTTCTCCCTCCTATTCTACTAGGAGAGTGTTATATTGATTTAGAGGGCAGGCATTGCCGATCAATAGTTTCAGTGAGGATTTGATGGAAAAAAGGGAAGATTTTTACATCCCAGAAGAGCTTATCGAGTGGGTAAGTCTAAAAAAGTCGGAATACCTGTCTAAATTAATCCAGATGCAGACGTCTCAGGATATCGGATTCGAGGAATTTCATTTATTCGATAAGCACATTCCGGAAACGATTGAGGGTCCGGACAAGGCCTTTGAGACCGAAGAAGATCAGCAGAAAGTCAGGATCTATGTGCGTTCTTTCAGCGGTGAATTCAACTTCCATCAGGTTGTCATTGGTGTGGTGATGGATGACAAGGAAACAAAGTCGAATGTCTTTATTCCGATTATTAATTTTGTTTCGAAGAATGTGGATTTGGTGAAGGAATTCTGTGTGGGTGAGGTTATCACCAGACCCACACTGAACTAGATTATTTAAGCTTGATGTCTAAGTAAGAATTCGAATATCTCGATTTGAATGAGTTACATATTGAGGCCATGTAGTTTCTGCCTTCAGTATCACATTGTGCATTCGATTTAGATCCGTATGGACAACGTGGAAGCCAATAAGCACAGTATGAGTTGCTCGCTCCTTGCGGACAAGCATTCCCCGGCCAGTTCGTATAACCCTGCATACAATTGAAGTATTCCGGAAGAAGTGGCTCTTTCATCACGATCACACCGTTAAGTGGATATGATGTAAATCCATTTCTATCTTTATAAACTTTCCCTGAAACAACCTGGCCTGCAGTCGTATAAGTACACTGCGGCTGACCGATCCATGTTGATGAACCAGAGTTATCTTTGTAAGTCGGGATGAGACAAGTTCTCACACTTGTTGATGACAAACTTGTTCTGAATTTCAAGGAAGTTTCATCGAGGGTACTCTGACAAATGCCGAAGTATCCAATATCGATTGTGTGATATTTATCTTCAGCAACGTTACAATTTTCAAAGCCAGGATTGGACGGATTTGTACCGCCAGTTGAACTTCCTGTTGAAGAACCTGAAGTCGATCCTGAAGATGAGCCAGATGTCGTGAAGTTTCCAGAAGTATTGTTTGGATCATTGAGTGAACTACCATTTACATAAGTAGATGGAGCTCTTGTCCTTTGAGGGGCATCACATCCGGCAACGAGTACCAGGAGTGAAAGTAGAATAAGATATTTTTTCATATACAGTCCTTTCAACTGACTATTTCATCCTACTATTCGGTCTTTAGAAAAATTTCATGAGTTTTTTCTGAACGCCGATAAATAGCCCATATTGAACTCTTGTTTTTTTAAAGGTTTAGAATGCGCTGGCTGCTTGGAATCCTATTCTTTCTTTGTCTCGTGATCTTCGGTGGGTACATCTTCGCGAAGGGTTATCCTTATCGCCTTTATTCAAACTGGATCGAAGGTAAAAATTGGAATAAGTATTACTCAATTCCGGGATATAAAACTTCTCTCTTAAAACCAGTAGAGATTGAAGAGATTCCTCCTTACAAGGAAGATTACGGTCAGCTGTGGAAAGTTTTCCCTCTAAGAAATGCACAAATTCCTCTCCCGGTTAGACATCCCTTGTTTCAGACAATTCCATTAGTCGTTTCAATGGGTGATAAGGCAGAACCGAAATTTGGAATGACTATATTGAATCCGAAAGACCGCGAGATAAGCAGAATCTACACATTACCGACGACACTTTCCGCCGATCATTCTCAGGGTCAGGAACTATTCAAACTTCCTTTCGTGAGAAACAGAATTCTAGCTCTTCCGCTTGATAAACTTTGGAAAGATGTTTTTACTCACAACATTGAAGTGAAATCAAAATCCCTTGATGAAATGATTTATGATCTCTATATCCTTCATCTTCGCTCGAAAATTCTTCCGAAAGGAACTGTTCGTTACGGTCTTCTGAAAGACGGAAAGGCCATCATTGAAATGGCGTCGAATAATAAAGATTACATCATCGAGCTAATTCAGACTTATGATTCGGGTAGTATTTATTCTTACATTCTCCGCACGGAGAAGAACAACGATGAATCAAGAAAGCTTCGCTCTAAGTTTCTTGAAAACATCACGTTCACTCCCATTGATCCGGCCATGTCAAAATTCCTTTACACTGAATTTAAACAATTGAATTTTGCGAGACAAGTTGATCAGGAGGGGATGCTTTATCTCTATTCGGCGTGGTCACAGGAAATGGAAAACGTAGAAATGCTCAAAGAAATGATTTTCTACCTGGAGCGAGGAAGAACTAAAGGACTTCAGCTACGACCACTTTATACGTTTGCCATGAAACATTTCGGGAAAACATTTACGACAAGAAAGATCTTCAATGATCACGAAGACCAGAACCTTGTTCTTCAAAGAAAAATTGAAATCGAGAATATTGAAAAAACTCAGGAAGCTCAGAGAGAAAAAGACAGGCCGACCGTTGAGCCAGAGTTAAGTCCGGATGAAAAAATGAATATGTATCTCAAAAAAGCGAAGGAAGAAGGTCCTGCGGATTCCAAGGACATGACGATTCACTAAGAATCGAACTTCTCAAAGCCTTTGATGAGTACTTGTGTCAGCATCGGACGAAGATGAGATACTTTCTCAGGAACAAGTTCCTTTGTTCCTTCATCCATATAGATGCTTCTGTTGATTTCAATCTGAATGTTGTTCGTTCTGAAATTATTCACATACTCTGTGACATATCCACCAACATAAGGATCATTCAGGCTTGATTCGTGCCCTTGATTGATGAGTTCCTGCTGGAAGAATCGGATGAATTCAGGAGTACAAGTGAGGCCCTTCCTGTCAGAGACGCAGAAGTCCGGACGGTGCATTTTCTGATTTGGATTCTGCTTCATGTGATATTCCGTAGGCCTTGATGGCATACTGTGAAGATCGATCATGGAAACAGGGCCTTTTTTTCTTTTCTCGAGATCCTGCAATGCTGATTTCAGGATTTCGTAATAAGGTCTGTGAAACGTTTCAATAAATTTTTCTGTTTCTTCCGGTGTCGGATCTTTTGCTACAAGTTTTTTACCTTGAGTGTTGTCCTTCCAGAAAAGAACGCAGTTTGATTCAGCACGATTGAGATCCACACAAATTCTATGAACATGAGCGACAAGAACTGCGATCCCTGCATTCTGCAGTGCCTTGATATCAACGAGCTCGTTTACCTTAAAATCCACGTCCTCTTTATAGGCTCTCAGGTCCCCGGAAAGGAACTCTTCAAACGGCTTGGGAATATTCTCTCCTGAATGGGGAATCGAGATTAAACCGCGGTAATGCGATCCCAGAGGGGCATAGAAGTCAAACAAAGGGTTTTTTTGAGGATGGTCTAGGCTAAACATGTGAAAAATTTACCATAAAAATGGGCCCAGAGTCCACGTGTCTCTTTCAAAACCACTCGAGAATGGTTTATAAATGGGCCACATCAGAATGAGGTTTTTATGAAGTTTCCCGGACGGCGCAACACCAAGCACTATTTCCCAGTTGAAGACAAACAGAGAAGCTCTTTTGATGACGAAATCTTTCGCCCTGGAAATGTTTATGTTGTGGGGATTGATCAACTTCTCGTTGATATCGAAATTCCTGTCGACGATGAATTCCTGGCAAAGCATCAGTTCAAGAAAGGTGAGTCATTCATTATTGATGATAACCTCGCTGATACAATCTACTGGCAGAACAAAAACCGTCACACGATCACGGGAGAGTTCCCTGGTGGTGCTGTAGGTAACACTCTTCACAACTATTCGATCCTTTCTGATTGCCCTTCTGTGGCGCTTGGAACAATCAACAAGAACATTGAACTTGGCGATTACGCTTTCAAATATATCTGTAACACTTCTTCGAAAGTGAATCTCTCATACCTTCAGCCTTGTCCGCGTCCTATGGGGCGCGCACTTTGTTTTGTGAGCCCGGATTCAGAAAGAACCTTCGCTATCAGTAAAGGTTGCATGAATGATCTTTCTCCGGAATACCTTCCGGTTGAAGTGATCGAGCGTTCGGCAGCTCTTCTCGTTTCTGCTTACACATTCAGAGATGAGTCTTCTGCGATCTTCAAGTCAACTCATAGAGCAGTCGAGATCGCGAAAGCGGCGAATGTTCCGGTTGTTCTTTCTCTTGGGACTTCAGGTCTTGTTCAGGAGAAAAAAGAATTCTTAAAAGAGTTCATTCCAAAATATGTTTCTGTACTTGCTATGAATGAATCAGAAGCTCTGACACTCACGGGAATCTCGGATCCACTTCTGGCAGCTGAAGCGGCCCTTGATATGGTGGACATGGTTCTTCTTACTGTCGGTGCACGTGGACTTTATATCGGTGCTATTACAGATGCAGAGCAGGCCCGTCCTACGAAAGAAGCCCTTCATACGAAATCGATTGTTGATTACAACAAGTTTGAATACTCACGCGCTCAGAGAAGATCTGAGTGTAAAGAGATCATGAAAGTGTACACACACATTAATCCATTCCGTGGCGGACCTCAGATGATCAAGAACACAAATGGTGCAGGGGACGCTGCCCTAGCTGCTGTTCTTCACGATTTGTCTGCAAACGTTTATCACAGAAATAAAGTTCCCAATTCGCCGAAGCACGTAGCAGAGTTCCTGACGTATTCTTCGATCTCTCAGATCAGTAAATATGCTAACCGTGTTTCATTTGAAGTTTTGAGCCAGAATTCACCTCGTCTTCTTCGTGGCCTCCCTGAAAGAGAGGACGGACTTGAGGAAGCGTACTGGGCGAAATAAATGCAGGACAACACAAAGAAAGAGGCCCTCTTCAATGAAGTGAAAGGTTCTCTCTTTGAGTATCTCGTTGCCCGCAATCTTGCCGTGAAGGCAGGAGCAGAGCTTAAATTTCAGCAGTCACTCGATAAGAATTATCTCACTGTTCTGTCCCAGCAGGACCGCATGGTCAGGCAGTTTTATCCTGAGATGTTACCGTTCCTGAACGAAGCTTCTAAAGGCACATCTGAATCGCTTGTGGCCTATCTCAAAGTCATTCCTGAATCTCCTAAAGTCGTTGGAAAATTCTCAAACTCGAATTTGAGTGAAGAACTCCATGAAGCAGATCTGGTTCTTTCTCTTCAGGACAAATCTCTTCCGGTAAGTTTAAAGCTGAATAAAAAAAATGCTTATGTGAACACAAAGAGTGGAGGGATTAAAAGTTTTTTCTCAGTTTATTTTCCTTTTATCTCTTCTGACGTTCAACGTTCTTTTAACCAGTTTGTCGACATGGAATTTAATCGCATGGCCTATGACCTTCATGCGCTTCATGATATGGATTATTCTGGGAGTTTCGATCAGTGGGTGAGGAAAGGTTTCTCGGAATTACCGGGTGAACTCTCGGCCGATGAAAGAAGCATCCTCAAGGCCTATTACGCACGCATCGCCAATGAAATGCATAAAATTTTTGAGAAAGCACTGCTGCAGGATAAAGATCTTTTTCAGAAGTCTCTTCTGCCACTTATGGGATTTGGAAAAGAAGAAATTCTCCAGGTTATTTGTTTCCATGATTTTCCGGATTCAAATGTTCCGCAAATCGATATTCATTCTTTCGAAGACGTATCAAAAGGTCTCGGCGATACATCGATGAAACCATTTACGAATATATCCAGCGTGGAATTTGATATCGGAGAGTGGTCACTTCAGGTACGAGTGAAACCCATGAATAAGTTCACTACAACTGCGATAAAAATAAATTGTTCGGTGAAAGTTAAGCGGCCCAGTGTTTCTTGATATCTGAATCAAGCTTCTGAGTTTCAAATTTAAATTCTTTTCTAGTTACCAATGAATGAGCGCAATCAAGCCACAGCGATGAATTCGCCGAGGCAAGTATGATCGTCTTTTCACTTGAGACCACTAGAATCGCCTTCTTAAAATTCTGGATAATAATTGGTGAAAGGAGCTCTTCATTCAGATCAATCAGAAGATGTTGAGAGGGAGCAATCACACCTTTTACTAGGCTTATCAGGAACTTCTCCCAAATCTGTGCATCTTTGGCCGAGATATCATGATTCTTGATGAGATTTAGTAAAGAAGATAACTCAGGTTTAAGTGTTTGTTGAAAATCACGTAAAGTCGTTGGACCTGTCTCTACTTGAATGTTTTCCCATAGAGAAAGTTGCGGGTGTAGGGAAGTTTCGGCCTCAATATAAGAGAAACTGTGGCTTCTTACACTCGAAGATGTCTTCATGAATTGCAAAAGGTCTTTCAGAACTTTTGAGTCCTGAGATTTTTTGCTGAATAGGTAGAGGCCGTATGGTGAAACTGAGTCCATCCTTTAATGTGTCGGATGAATTCACATGGAACCTTAAGTGATTTGCCCTTATAATCCTCTTATGGACATGAAAAAGAAGCTGGACAACGCCTACAATCCTGACAAGCAAGGTCAGAAAGAAAAGATCGTCATCGGTCTTTCCGGCGGTATTGATTCTTATGTCACGGCCTACCTCCTGAAAATTCAGAAGTATGAACTGATTGGCGTCACAGTTGCTAACAACTGGGATGACTTCACTGGTGATGGGTCGAAAATTTTCTCCTGTCATACTGATCAGAATAAATTGGAAGAGATGAAAGAATTCTGCCATAAAATCGGAATTCCTCTTCACATTATCAAAGCTTCAAATGAATTCAAGGAAAGTGTTGTTGAACCTTGGCTTGCTGATAAGGCCATGGGTAAATTTCCAAAACCTTGCTGGAACTGCCACGAACTGAGAATGAAATTGATCTATGAAAAGATGGTGGAAGTTGGTGCCAAGCACATCGCGACAGGACATTTTGCCAAACTTTTTCATCATGAATCTCACGGCACAGTTTTTGTTCACACTTCAAATGATGAACTTCATGATCAGTCTGCGCTTTTGTCTAGAGTTCCGCATGAGATACTAAATAGTCTGATTCTTCCTCTTTCTGATCTCAGTAAAAAAGAAGTTTTGAAACTTGCGGAGAATTTTGGTCTCACTGAAGACAATAAAAAAATTCCTATTCATCAGTGCCTGAAATGGAATGAGGAACTTGCTGCTCTCGTCGCCAAAAAAATGCCGAAGAAATATTTGAAGGAAGGCGAAATCTCATCTTCCGATGGTATGGAGTCTTTCGGTCAGCATGAAGGTGTTCAGTCTCATACCCTCGGCGAAGAGATTGAGTATCGTGATAGTGGAAAACCAAAAAAAGCAATCTTCGGACATTTCTCATTTCCAGAAAAGAAAATGGTTATGTATGATCCATCTTTCTTTATCCGTGATAAATTCCTCCTCACAAAATGTCATATCTCTGAAGAAGTTTCATTCATTGAACCAGTTAAGGGTTATGTGATTTTCTCTCAGGATGAAATGATTGAGTGCTGGATTCATCCGAAACCGCTGAGCAGTGTTTTTGTAGAGCTTTTGGAAAAACACAAATTGTTGAACGGACAGATCCTTGGTGTAGTTAAGAAGAAAGGTAAAAATAGTAAATTGTTTCTGACTGGTGAGGTGCAGATGCTCCCTCCAGATCCTGAAATTCCTGAAGGAGAACAGAGTGTTCCAAAAGTTAATTATAGTCTCGATTTTTAGTCTATCGCTCGCAAGCTGGGGCCGTGCTCCGGGAACATATTCACAGGCAAAATCAGAATTACAAAAAGTTTCTCAGAGAAATCTGATTGATATGGTGAATACACTCATCAAGGAATCTGCGCCTTCACGTATGGTGGGATTACCTGGCCATGAAAAAGCGATTGGATTCATCCGTGACACCATCATGAAAGCTGATCCTAAGGGAAAAGGGCAGATTATCTTTGCTTCAAGTCCTGCTGACATTGATGTGATTAAGGCCTTTTATCAGAAAGACTTTGATACAAAAGTTCAGGGAAAAATCCCGGCTTCAAATCCTGAATATTCAAAATGGTTAAATTTCACAAGAGGAATGCAGTCCCTTGCTGATGCTAAAAAATCAGTTCCTGTTCGCAACATTACTTGGGAAAAAACTGGTATTAAGACTGACAAAGTTTTAGTCGTAACGGCCCATTACGATACGATTTCTCATGATAAGAAAACTCTTCTTGTAAAAGAAAATGAATCAATGCCTGGTGCTAACTATAATGCTTCAGGTGTTGCAGTCGCTCTTGGACTTATCAAAGTTCTGACTGAAATTGATCTCAACTATACTGTGAGAGTTGTTTTCCTGGACTGGCAGGGAATTGGATTTCACGGTTCACAAGTTTATGCAAAAGAATTGAAAAATGCCGGCGATGTCATGGGAGTCATCAATCTCGAGATGCTCGGGCAGGATTCAAGTTATCTGGATAAAACAAAGAAGACTGGCAACATGTCGGTGTACCTGCGTGATGATGCGAGTGAAATGCGTTTCGTGAAAAAACTCGTTGAACACGGTTCTAAGATCACTCAAAAAGTCTCATTTGAAATCAAACCTAATGGCTTTGAAAGTTCGGACAATTTCCGCTTCTGGGAACAAGGCTTTATGGCCGTGACTTTCTCTCAGAATTGGGAGGACGATTTCAATCCGAAATTCTATCAAACCGCACAGGATACCTCGGAAACCCTGAACCACGAAACCCTCTGGCACGCATATCAATATGTTGGCGGAGCGGTCCTCGGGACACTACTGGATCTGACTAAGTAAAACTCACTTGATCCCCTTGGAACTCCATGTGAAATCCGCTATAAAGCGGACATGGATTTTTCATACCAACCAGAACTTTTAAAAGAGTACGGTATTGCACTTACCGAAGAGCAATACCTCGCTAACGGTCAGAAGACTGTTGTCGTTGGTATGTCTGGTGGTGTGGATTCTTCGGTCACTGCACTTGTCGTAAAACTTCAGGGCTACAAAGTCCTGGGTTTATTCATGAAAAACTGGGATGAAACTAATCCGGATGGCTCATGTCCTGCTGATTTTGATTACCAGGACGTGATCAAGGTTTGTGAGCGACTTGATGTTCCTTACTACTCAGTCAACTTCGTCCAGGAATACTGGGACAGCGTTTTTGCTGAATTCCTGAATGACTACAAACAAGGCTTCACTCCGAACCCGGATGTTCTTTGTAACCGCGAAATCAAATTCAAGGTTTTCTATCAGAAAGCAAAACTTCTTGGAGCAGACTTCCTCGCTACCGGACACTACTGTCAGGTTGTGAATGGCCAGCTCATGAAGGGTGCGGATCTCAACAAAGATCAAAGTTATTTCCTCTATGCCGTTGAGAAGAGTGTTTTTAAAGATGTGCTTTTTCCTATCGGACATCTTCCTAAACCGAAGGTGAGAGAGCTTGCCGAAAAATTTGATCTCGCAACGAAATCAAAAAAAGATTCGACTGGAATATGCTTTATCGGTGAACGTAATTTTAAAGATTTTCTCTCTCAATATATCCAGAGTCAGAAAGGTAACTTCGTCGATACAAATGGCAAAGTCCTTGGTCTCCACGACGGCACT
>JBEIQF010000499.1:0-1748 GCA_040376635.1 Halobacteriovoraceae bacterium | reverse complement strand
GTTCTGTAAACATTGTTCAAAGTTACACTAGCGCGTGCACGAGCTCTCTCAGCTCCACTATGCATAAGATCATCAAGGTAATCTTTGTTCTTCATGAGATCATCATACTTCTCACGAACTGGTTTTAAAGTTTCAACTACGAGTTCAGCAAGATCCACTTTCAGATGGCCGTACATCTTACCTTCATAGTCTTTCTCGAGCTGCTCAGTCGACTTGCCACCAAGAACAGAATAAATCGTCATGAGGTTTGAAAGACCAGGCTTATTCTCGGGATCAAACTTGATCACCGTATCTGAATCAGTTGCGGCTGATTTGATTTTCTTTTCAATTTTCTTCGAATCATCGATGATTGAAACATAGTTCTTCTCGTTTTCATCAGACTTCGACATTTTCTTTTCAGGATCCTGAAGCGACATGATTCTCGCTCCCATCTTCCCTACATACGCATCCGGCATTTTGAAAACTCCCGGACCGTAGCGGTTTTCGAAGAAACCAACAATGTCACGAGTGAGTTCAAGGTGCTGTCTCTGATCTTCGCCGACTGGAACAAGATCCGCTTGATACAAAAGAATATCAGCGGCCATGAGAACCGGATAAGTATAAAGACCAGCGTTCACATTCTTCACATGCTTCTCAGACTTCTCTTTAAACTGAGTCATGCGGTTCAAGTATCCCATTGGAGTGAGACACGTCAGAATCCACATGAGTTCTGCATGCTCATAAACCTGAGACTGAGCGAAGATGATATTTTTTTGTGGATCTAAACCAAGTGCGAGGTATTGAGCAAAGAAACTGTAAATTCTTTCTCTGAAGACAGCAGGGTCCTGCTGAACTGTGAGCGCGTGGAGATCAGCAAGGAAATATAAACAGTCATAATCTTCCTGGAGCTTTTTCCAGTTATTGATTGCGCCGATATAATTACCAAGAGTCAAATTACCTGTAACCGTACTGCCACTAAGAATTGTTTTTTTCATAGTGGCATTATACGATTAACGCAACGCTTTTAAAAACAGCTATGATTCCAAAGTTGGATTTTTTCAACCTTTGCAGGTGGCTCTTTAGGCCCTCGGGTAAATTCCTGCATGAAATACAGCTGGAAAGTATTCAGAGATTCTCCGTCGTAGTGTTTATTATTCCACTCGCGACAGAGATATTTACCAAAAGCGAGAAGGTACTTCTCGTCTCTTGAGCCTTGTAGGTTATCCTGGAATTTTCTCCAGTCCTCAGATCTATATGTCGCATAGATGTCAGCAGGTCTGTCAAAGTTCACTTCTTTATTGTTGAGAGCATCCCACTTTTTACCGTTTTTCAACGTTCCATCCATCACCCAATAACCATCACTTCTCTGTGGGTGTGGAGCAAACATCGCCCAACCTTGATTGAGTTGTAGCGTGAACATGATTTCATCAAAAGGTGATCCGATATACCAATCGCGATCTTCGACATAACCTTCAATGTTCCATCCAATCACAAGAGCAAGGATGAAGGCACCAAAGCCTTTCTCTGCTCTATTCAATTTGAGTTTTACTTTATCTGTTCCAACAACATTAAAAAGAGTTTCAGCTGCATCTTTGAGTTTATTTGATTGAGGAGTTTCAGGAGTATTAATATCTCCCATACTCACTTCACCTGTTTCTTTAACTTCTGAGAGGTAGATACCAAGCTCTGAACCAAGAAGTTTTCCCATTTTCCTAACCGGTGAAAGACGAGATGTGAGAAGCATTTTCGACAGAATATTCTTTGTCTCG
>JBEIQF010000246.1:0-5408 GCA_040376635.1 Halobacteriovoraceae bacterium | reverse complement strand
ATATCGATAAATCCACCGGATGTATTGAGACCAATTTCAGCAAGTGAATGCTTCAGATCTTCAATTGTCAGACCTTTCGCCTGAAGTTTTTCGGCGCTGATAAGAATCTGATACTGTTTTAAGTCTCCACCGATCGTGATGATCTGGCTCACTCCCGGAATGGAAAGAAGTCTCGGACGGACCGTCCACTCTGCGAGAGTTCTGAGATCCATTGGAGACACACTTTCATCAGGAGACGTCAGACCAATGAACATAATTTCACCCATGATGGATGAGCTAGGAGTCATGACGGGAGAAATATCGGGAGGTAGTTTTTCTTTCGCCAGCTGGAGTCTTTCTGAAACAACCTGGCGATTCTTGAACACATCAGTGCCCCAGTCAAATTCCGCATGAACGATGGAGATTCCAGAACTGCTTGATGAGCGAAGACGAACAAGTCCCGGAAGACCGTTCAGGACATTTTCAATTGGAGTCGTGATCTGAACTTCAGCTTCTTCAGGAGCAAGCCCCCTCGCCTCAGTCATGATGGTAACAACGGGACGATTTAAATCCGGAAAGACATCAACCGGAAGTTTCATGGCCTGCCATGTGCCGGCGGCCAGTAATAAAATGCTGAAGACCACAACAGCAAGTCGCTGGCGCAGGGCCAGACGAATAATCGAATTTAACACGCAATGATCCTTAATTAGTTAATCTAAAAATACCGTGAGGCAGAAGGATCAAGCAATGGGTGGTCGATATAGAAGTTGTGAAATTTGGATGGGAGATTTGTGAATCGACTGGAAATTCAAATGAGTCACCTGAGTCGATGTTTTCAACTGGAAAATATGCGGGATCAAAACAGCAAAGTGACACTGAGTACAAGTGTGCTTACAGTGTTCTTGTTTTTCAGAAGTAGAATCTTTCTCTTGGTGAATTCCGGTTTCTTCAATGCACGAACACGCAAGTTCAGCAGCAGTTGCCGTCATGAATGTGACAAGAAGAAGAATCGAGAGAAGTATTTTACCCATTCTGGGTCATTATAAACCTCTCCCGAATTGAAAAGCTACATTATTGCTGCTGTTGCTGCATGTTTGGCTGGTTAACCGGAGAATAACCCTCGATTTTTTCGCGTTCCTCGTCCATTTGCTTCTGCTTTTCAGCACGGAGTTTTGCCTCGGCCTCTTGCCTGTCCCATTCTTTGCGGACTGCCTTATCCTCCTGCGCCTGATACTTCTCGACCTCCTCAACACTCTTAGGAGATTGAGAAAAACTGATAATGCTTATGAACATCGAAACCAGTAATAATATTTTTTTCATACTAATTTCCTCCATTGCGATCCTTAGAAGCACTATTTATGCCATTTCTTGATGCTGACCTTTGAAGGCCTAGTTTGTTAAAGAACCTTTAGCACCTGCTTTGATATCGGGGAGATGCCCGTTGAAAAACCAATTAATTCGCCTAGATATGGGCCAAACCTAAGAAATCTTTGGTTGAGTTGAGCGTTAAAACGTATTATTTAACTCTCAACTAATTTCTGGAGAAAAATTATGAACAAGAAAATTGTAATTATCGAAGACGACGCCGCGATTCTAGAAGCTCTGACTCAGATTTTCGAAGACCACAATTACCAGATTTCAACGTTCACAAATGCTACAGATTTTTTCAATGCGAATGCTGTTGCAGAAGATACGTGTTACCTGATCGATTACCGTCTTCCGGATTCAACAGGTGTTGAGATCCTAAAATACATCCGTGAGAGAAACAAAATTTCTCCTGCGTTCATCATGACTGCTTCTCTTGAAAAAGACCTGGTTCTGAGTTCTCTTGAGAACGGTGCTGACCACTTCGTAAGAAAGCCATTCATGGATGAAGAGATCATCACTCGTTTTGACAACGCTTACGCAAAACTTGAAACGTACCAGGAACTTAATATCAATAAAGGTATCAAGCTTCTTCACCCGGCATTTGCTGTTCTTAAAGATGGTGTGCCTCTTAAACTTTCAACTCGTGAATTCATGATTTTCGAAAAACTTTTCTCTTCGAAAGGTATTCTTACTCGTGACGAACTGGTTGCGATTATCCAGGACAAGAAGAACAAGACAATCACTCAGCGTAACCTTGATGTGCACGTTTCTTCACTTCGTAAGAAAGTTCGCCCTCTTGGTATCAGCATCGAAACTGTTTGGGGTTCCGGCTACAGAATGCACAACAACTAAATGTCACTTTCGCATCTGATATCTGAGGAAGTCTTCGAGAAGTCCCCTGCATTTATTGCAGTCCTTCTCGGAGACAACTTCGTCTTCAATAAAGTAAATCCCCGCTATCTCGAAATAACCGGAAACAGAGACATCATTGGTAAGCCAGTGATGGAAGCTTTGCCTGAACTTGAAGGTCAGGGGTTTCTCGAATTACTTCAAAAAGTTTATACAACGGGTGAAACATTCGAAGGAAAAGAAATTCCGGCCCAATTACTCGCTGCTGGAAGTACTGAACCTCGAAAACTATTTCTCAATTTCATTTATCAGCGCCTCACAGATGAATATTCAAACCCAATCGGCATTTACGTTTTTGGCGTCGATGTTACTGATCAGGTTAAGGCGCGAATCCTGATTGAAGAATCTGAAAATCAGTTTCGTCAATTCATGGATACCATGCCTCAAATGGCCTTTATCGCAAATCAAACCGGAGACATCACCTACTTCAATAAACCTTGGTACGAATACACCAAAGGCATTGAAGGGACTGAAGGATGGGGGTGGAAAGACCAACCTATTCATCATCCGGATGATCTGGATCTCGCTATCAAACGTTGGACTCATTCAGTGAAGACTGGTGAGCCCTACGAGATTGAATATCGTCTCAGAAGATATGACGGCGTATATCGCTGGCACCTTGGCCGTGCAACTGCGATGAGAGACAAAGACGGACACATCACAAGATGGATTGGTACGAATACTGACATCCATGACAACAAAGAGATTGAAGCTCGTCTTAGTGAATCAGTAAAAAGCCGTGATGAGTTTCTTTCCATCGCTTCTCACGAATTAAAAACACCTCTCACGACTCTCCGACTTCAGAATCAAATTTTTAAACGAGCTGCTTTAAAGGGTCACACCAACATCTTTGAAAAGCAGAATGTCATCGATATGGTGGACCAGAATGAACGTCAGGTCATTCGTCTCACAAGACTTGTGGATGATATGCTGGATGTTTCTCGCATTCGTTTCAATAAACTCACGACAAAAATAGAAAATGTTGACCTGAGTGCGCTTGTTAATGATTTCATGAATCGCATGAAGCCTCAGTTTGAACAGAAAAAATATCAGGCACCTATTTTGGACATCGAAGAAAATATCAGTTGTTCCATTGATAGACTGCGGATCGAGCAAGTTCTCTCAAACCTTGTGACAAACGCCATCCGTTACGGGAATCAAAAACAAATCTCCGTATCATTAAAGAGAACTGATACAGAAATCAAACTCAGTGTGACTGATCATGGAATCGGGATTAATCCTGAAAATATCACGCGCATTTTTGATAAGTTCGAGAGAGCAATCGATGCAAATGAAGTAAGCGGTTTGGGATTAGGTCTTTATATCAGCAAAAAAATTATGGAAGAACATCATGGTGATCTGACGGTTCAGTCTTGGCCAGATGAAGGATCCATCTTTACAGTGCATCTACCTACTGGAGCTACGAATGCATAAACCAGTCATGGTCGTTGAAGACGACATGGACATCAGATCAAATTTTATCGCTGCCTTGAAGCTTGAGGACTACCCGGTTTATTCGGCAGTCAATGGAGTTGAGGCGCTGAGACTTCTTGAAAGCCTCGAAACCTCCGCTCTTCCAGGATGTATCATCATCGACCTCATGATGCCGGAGATGAACGGAAAAGAATTCATCAAGAAGATCAAAGAACATGTGAATAAAGACATCAGCTCGATCAATCTTGTCGTTGCAACTGCCAAGGGCAATTCAGAGACGCAAGAGCCTCTCCCGTATGAAGTAGAGAGGCTGCAAAAGCCATTAGGTCTGGATGATTTGTATGATGTAGTAGAAAGATTGAACCGGGATTAGTCGGCCACCGCTACTTCAAGTTGCATAGGTTTGTGATCGCTGCCTCTTGAAGCACAATCAACTTCCGAATTTTTTACCGTCAGACCTTTCACGAAAGAATGATCGAGATAGTAAGGCGTGAACTTAAACTTCATGCGGCACTCACCATTTTTGAAATCCACAGCATTCAGGTTCAGAGATTTGGCCAGATCCATCAGGTATCTCGTTCTCGCCCCTGTTCTTGTATTAAAATCCCCGGCAAACAGAACTGGTCCGTCATGGGCCTCAATAAGGGTCTTCGCCTGGCCCATATGACGTTTGAAAGAGCCGAAGCTTGTGATGTTGATCCCATGAACTGAAATCACCAGAAGCTCTTTATTTGAGCCTTCAATAGCATACTTCCCGATCGTCGTTGCTTTAGGTGTCGCTACAACCGGCTCAAAGTCAGGCGTATGGAGAACCTGGACGAATGTAGGTTCAACTTTTGATCCCACCATGCTTCCAGTAGCAGCATCATTGTAACGGCGGTAAAGAAAACTGATTCCCATATCCCAACGAACACCTTCAAAAGAATTCAGTGTCGAAGTGAAAAGCTCGTTCTCATAAGCTTCCTGTAAAAGGAAAAGATCTTTGTCTTTACCGTAAGTAGTGAATTCATTTTTCCAAGGCAACATTGAAGTCTTCTTGATATTCCAGACTAAAACCTTGATGGAATTTCGATCAAGATCATGATCACGAGTTGTACCAAAAGATGTATGAGCTTCAGATTCAGGTATTAATTTGAAAAATCTTCCGAGTGGTCGGATACCTGCTTCTGCATTCAGAGATAGTGAAATAAAAACAATAACTGTCGTGAGAATTCGTTCCATGAATTCATCTCCTGTAATGCTCTTATTATAAGCTGAAACTTAAGAAAAGATCCTTGGGTAATTGCGTAGGGGCAACGAATTCCCTCAATCTTAACAATGACGCGTAATGCAAGCTCCCCCATAAGTGAAAAGAAAATTCACAACCCGGCCGATTGGCATCATATCGTCCGAAGTTTTCTACTGTTAAACTTCAAATGAAAACAAAGGAGCGCCAGATGAAAATCATCAAAAAAATTACGAACAAATGTTTAAATTTTTTAAGTGCAATTGGGGACATCATTAACCAGACTCCAGAGCGCAACGTGAAGAAAAGTCCTCACATAGATCAACCATGGCAAAAGAAAAAATCTGGAATTAATTTTAAAGAGAATGAAAAGGCCGGAAAATTTTCAGTTAGAAGAAAAGGTAATGTAAATGCTTCCAATACGACATTCAATCACCCAAGAAGAGAAAATGATCAGTTCTCAAAAAACTGAAGAATTGATCTAGTAAAGATT
>JBEIQF010000269.1:0-4759 GCA_040376635.1 Halobacteriovoraceae bacterium | reverse complement strand
CTCGCTTACAGCATTAGCTTTATCTCAATGTCTCTTTTTGCCATGATCGGTCATGAAGTTCTCGGTCGCAAATTTCCCCTAAAAAAATTCTTTCTTTTCTATCTGTCACTCGTACCACTTACGCTTTTGCTCGCGAAGGCCGGGTATGGCTTTTCGGTTATCGCTATGCCATTTGCCATAGGTACAGCAGCACCACTGTTTAAAACTGGTTGGCACATTCTGGTAGATGACAGAAAGAAAGCAACTCGTCTTCAGACTGTCCTGGGTGTCATTTACTTTGTTATGGTCATCCACTGTATTAACTTTGCCCTTTTCCGCATGGATCAGGGTGCTCAACTGTGGGGCTGGTTGGTTGCTTATGCCCTCTACGATATTATCGGAATTCTTCTACCTTCAATTGCTCTAGAAGAATCTTCAATCACAGAATCTGCTCGTCTGCAAAAACTTGTTGATGAAAAGACTGCTGACCTTGGTAAATCACTTAAAGATAATGAAAGCCTGCTCAAAGTCGTTCTTCATGATCTCTCATCTCCCTTAATGACGATGAGGTTTTACTTAAGTTATGTAAAGACATTGCCTGAATCAGAGCAGTACATTGACAAGGCAAAAAAATCTCAATCAGCGATGGAAAAAATCATTCTTGAGATTAAGAATATCTACGGCCAGAAAAACCGTCGCACTAAATCTCATCTTAAACCAGTGGGTATTGAAGAATGTTTTAATGATGTTTCATTCATCTTTGCTCAGAAGCTTGAAAAGAAGAACATCAACCTCATCTTCAATAACCAGCTTTCTCCAAATACGCGAGTGCTTGCTGACCAGACGACTCTTACCCACTCTGTTCTTTCAAACCTTGTCAGTAATGGTCTTAAGTTCTCATACCCAAATTCATCCATTGAAGTGACTGCTAAAGAAGATGAATCAGGAGTTGTCCTGGAAGTTAAAGATCAGGGTCCCGGTATTCCAGAAAACGTTATCAAGAACATCATGCTTGAACTTGAAAATGAAAGTTCTGAAGGTACTCAAGGTGAGTTCGGTTCTGGATTTGGATTGTCGATCGTAAAATCATTTGTCGATTCTTACGGTGGGCAGATTGAATTCGATTCACGACTTCAACATACCCACCCGAGCGGTCACGGTACAAGCATCAAGATCACTCTCGATCGCGCTTAAGCTGCTTTCTTCGCAGGTTTCGTTGTTGCAAGAGCACTGGCCTTCACGGCCTCGATCATCTGGGCGTAGAGAATCGCTGACTGCTCAATATTAATCTGAATATCATTCACACGTTGTTCACCCAAGGCACTGATAGACTTCAGCGCCTTTTCAACGTGATCAGGGTCTTCATCTGAATGCACCTGAATCAGCTTCACGCACTCTTTGCCATACAGACCAGTGAGTTTCTTCTGGATCGGCGCCAGGTGAGTCGCTGTCACTTCCAGTGCCAGAATATAGCCAAGAAGAGCTGCAGGGTCACAGTGCTCAATTTTGCAGTACTGGACCTCATAAAAGGATCTCGTCTGAGGGAGCTCTCTGAAGTCGGCCAATTTAAACCCTAGTTTCTGCAAATCGCGAACAGCGAGTAACTCATGCGAGTTCTCTTCATCAGAGTGCTTCATGAATCGTTTGTGCATGGCCTGGTCTTCCTGACTGAAACGGGAAGCTGAGGCCGCTAGAAGTCTCGTCGAGTGACGGATGTAATAATAAGTTTGTGCCAGAAACTCTGCATAGGCGAGCTTACTGTCCCATGGAAAATCTTCAAGACTCTTCACCATGATATCAACTGACGTACGGTAATCAGGCTGCATTTTTTTTCCCCTGTTGAGATTGTGACTTCACTATCTTTGTCGAATGTTCCCAAACGTAATGAGTTAATTCTCTGATATCTTCATCCCATCGATCCTGATCAATCCAGCTGTGCCAGGTGATGAGATCAATCCTCTGCCCTTCAATCGTGTAAGGAAGATCTTCCTTGTGAAGAACTGCTCCTGTTCTGTAACAGGCCTCTTGAACGCGTTTCTCTCTTCTTGGAGTGCAGACAATGGTATTGATGTCGGTAGATTTCAAATACTGAACAAGCATCGCGCACAGAAATTCTATTCCTGAAAAGCCTAACTGCCCTTTTCTGAATTTGAAATTCACGGTTGCGTGACAACTTGCCATGACAATATTTGAATGCGTTTGAATTTTTGCCAGTACGTCTTCCGGCCAGACTTTGAAATAGGAATCATCAAGGTCTTTTTGCGAAAAGAGATCAAACGAATTGAGTGTAGCGAGACATAAAGGTTCATCACCATAAAACACCACTGCAAGAAGTTCCTGACGGGTGAAATGATCCGAATAAAGCTTCTCCTTAACGTTCATCTCTTCACTCAAGGCCTTCGACCAGACTGCTTTCCAGCACTCGTAGGCCTTGGAGATATCACTACTGTAGGCCGGATCCTGATGGCGTGTCGGAACCACTAAAAACCTTAATTGCCTTTTATTAAATTCACTGATCATGGCCACCTCTTGAGAAGGCCCATTCTAGAACTCATCGGCCTCTAATTTTTCTTATACGAAGAATCAACAGCCTAGATTCCTTAAGATTTCATAGAGGTAGCAAATTGCCACCGTCTTAAGGCAACAGGCCTTCAAATACTTAAAAAGTCTTAATTGTTTGGGACAGGTAGAGGACGTTTTGATATGAACGAAAGACTTATCCATCACAGGAGGATTTCTTGAAAACTTTCATTACTCTCGTACTTGCGTTCGCTTCTATCAGCGCATTCGCATTCCCGGTAGCTCCGCACGACGCTCTTCTTCGTTCATCTTCTAACAAAGCAATGAACAGAGATGCACTAGCTTATGACTTCGAAGGAATCATCAAGCTTTCTAACTGTTCAGGCTCTCTTGTAGCTTTCAACGGTCAGCCGCTTTCTTCTAAAGCTATCGTTATGACTAACGGTCACTGTATCCAGAAGCCAGGTGGATACCTTAATCCAGGCGAAGTTTGGGTTAACCGTCCAATCAGCCGTTCAATGAAAGTATTCGATAAGAACATGAAGCTGAACGGAGTTCAGGCAACTAAGATTCTCTACGCTACAATGACAAACACAGATGTTGCTTTCTATGAGCTAACAGAAAGCTATAACGAGATCTTCGCTAAGACGAACGTACGTCCATTTCTTCTTGATTCAGTTCGCCCTCTTGAAGGGATTTCAATTGAAATCATTTCTGGATACTGGGATCGTGGTTACGCTTGTGAAATCGATGGATTCGTTTTCAATATCAAAGAAGGCGACTGGCTTTTCACAGATTCAATCCGCTACACAGCTGGTTGTGACACAATCGGTGGAACTTCTGGCTCTCCAATCATCGCTAAAGGTGAGAGAAGAGTTGTTGCGATCAACAACACTTCAAATGAATCAGGTCAGCGTTGTACTTTGAACAACCCTTGTGAAGTTGATGAAGCTGGAACAGTTACAGTTCGCGCTGGTGTTCGTTACGGTCAACAGACTTATAACGTTTACTCATGCCTTACACCATCATTCCAGTTTGATATGAACAGAGCTGGTTGTACTCTTCCTCGTTAATTTTCGTAAATCTCGAGGGGTTGATTATCCGGATCGGAGAAGAAGAAAAATCTTTTTCCGGTCAGGGGATCAACCCTGATTTCTTCGGCACCAAAGTTTTTCAATCTCTCATGACATTCATTGATATCATCAACAGAAAAGGCGAGATGCCTTAATCCCTGTGCTTCAGGATATGAAGGTCGTGCGGGCGCACCCGGGAACGTAAAAAGTTCAAGCTGCATATCACCGCTCACGATATCCACTTTCCATGAATTTCTCTCTGTTCGAAAGACCTTTTCTTTCACCCTAAAACCCAGAGCTTTCTCATAAAATTCGAGTGATTTTTCAATGCTAGAGACGATTATGGCAACGTGATGGATTTTCATAATTGAGAGTCTAGGTCTTTTGCGATAGAGTTTGAACTATGAAGGGAACATTTTTTTCGAAGCCTCTCGAGTGGAATATTGAAACCAGCGGTGAATCATGGCAACAGGGCGACACGCTTAAAGGCACGCTCAAAGTCAAAAATCACGGTGCAGAAAAGCTCAAGCTCTCTGACATGGGTGTGGCCCTCGCCTATGCTGATATCAAAAAAGTTCATTCACGTGCCGATGGTGCATTGAAGCCTGAAGCAACTTCCCTTTTTTCTGCCGGCGAAATCAATCCAGGTGAAACAGCAGAGCTTGAGTTCTCTTTTCCGATCAGCCCTAATGGCGGCGTGACAGACAAGAAGGCCAGTTACTACCTCGGGTTTGGAAAGAATTTCTCCGAAAGTAACCTTCAGGTAAAAGTTGAACCCAAGGCGCTTTTTTCCAAGATTGTTGGACTCCTCGATACGTTTCACCGTTTTAAGCAGAAAGAAATCAAGGGTACGAAAAAGGGTGTTGAGTTCAAGCTAATCCCTCCGACATCGCGGGATATGGCCAATATTGAGTCACTTCTTCTCACTTTCTCCATGGAAGGCGAGAATCTCCATATGAAGTTCGATTTCCAGGTGAAGAAGCTTGATCACTCTTCTGTCACAACGAAAATCAATAAAGAGTCTGTTTCAGTAGATAAAGTCCTTACGCAGAAAGAGTATTCCCTAGGCAGAGACATGATTAACCAGGATCAGCTCCTGAAGAATGTTGAAGCAGTTTTGTCGGAAGTTAAGATGAAAGCTGTGTTTTAGGGAATATTGTTAATTTTCAATTAATTACACCGATACG
>JBEIQF010000444.1:0-2439 GCA_040376635.1 Halobacteriovoraceae bacterium | reverse complement strand
TAGATTTCTTGTTACAGAAATTGTTCAAATTTGTTTTTCAACATCATGACCTTCGTCATGTGCCGTCTTCCTGTACCGAAGTACTAAAACTTACGGAAGACTAGGCAATTGAACGCGTTTTCCATTCTCATCTCATCTTGAAACTCTTGCGAGTCTCAAAACTTTTAATCGTTATTCAGTTGTCAAAGAGCTTAGCGTTTTATCAGTTCGTTTCTGCTTCGTCTAGATTTTTTTTAGGAAATCTTTAGAAAGCTTCAATCTATTTTTTCTTTCAGTTTTTAACGCTGAAGAAAAAAGTGGTGGAGATGACAGGGATCGAACCTGCGACCCGTAGCTTGCAAAGCTACTGCTCTCCCAGCTGAGCTACACCCCCACTAACAGATATTCGCGAGAAGCCAATTTAGTGGATCATTGCTTAATCTGTCAACGAGAAAAATACGTAATCTTAAGAAAATATTTTAGTATTTAATTTGATCTATTTTTCAGAGGGAAAACGCTGAGAATTATCGGAGTTTCTGGAAAATAATTAATAAAAAAGTAAAAAAAAAGGGCCCCGTTAAGGGCCCTTCGTTTTTTTAATTAATTGTTTCTCGCAAACGGTGTTGGTTGATTACTGTAACCAAATTCCTGAACAAGTTTTCTCACTGCTTGGATTTGGCGTTTAGGATCATTATCTAAAACACCATCTACTGCAGGAATTAACTTACCATTTCCGTCATCCCAGAATGCAGGCATTGAAGTGTAAGGAAGGAATGATTGCGGATTAGCAATCCATGCATCCATCCAAACAGCGCGGAGACGGCCTTTAGCATAGTGAAGATTTGGTGCTTGAGCAGGTTCGTTCGTGAAACCAAGTGTGTGACATGAAGTACACGCTAGTTCATTCCAGATTCTCTGAGCAGCTTCTTTTTCACCTGGTTCCCACTCAACTTTAATGTCGCCTTCATAAGTCGGTTGATTAGAACCGCCCTGGAAGCCTGAAACAATTTTGTTAATGTCTTCATTCGAGAATGGGAATGAAGGCATTCTTACGTTTACGTAAGGACGAATTGGATGAACATTTTTGAGGAAGTCATACAACCACTGAGTCTGCACACGCATACCTTCTTTAGTAAGGTAAGGAGGTCCTTGGTTCTGATCTTCAAATGCTTTCGACATTGCACCACCGATACCGTCGATAGCGTGACAACCATAACAGTTGTACTTGTTAGCTACCTTCATACCTTCGTAGTACTGCTTCTCACCAGCTGATAAATTTTTAATACCAGAGAGAGGCATTTTATCTGAAACAAAGCCTAGGATAACACCAACAATAGATTCAACTTCTTTATCTGAAAGATAGAAGTTAGGCATTTTGTTCAAATCTTTGAAAGGCTTAGGTACACCAACATCCCAGATACTTGGTAGTTTCAAGTGCTGAGTTAGCCATCCCTGACGAGTGTGAGGAACGTGTTTCTGCTGACCAAATCCAAACTGCTCAACTGGCTTAGAACCTTCTTTTGAAAGTTCTGGACCGATCTGAGGAAGGTCGCCTTCAAAGCCATTAATATCGTGACATGAGTAACAACCATATTTGTTAATTGATCTACGACCTAGTTCACGAGTTCTTTCCGCATCCGACATTTTCTCAAGTTTTGCCTGAGCTGCCTTGATTGTTTCGAAAGCAGAGAAATAGTCTTCAACAAGAATTTCATCACGAACTGTTTTATCAAGTTCAGGGAATGTCAGTTGTTCAAACTGAGGGTTCTTAGACTGAAGAAGGTAAGCTGCGATGTTATTTGCTTCAGAATCCGTCAGACGGAATGAAGGCATGATCGTCGTTGGATCGTAGTGATTCGGCTGCTTCAACCAGCTTACTAACCAGTCCGGATCAACCTTAGAACCAAGGTTGATAAGATAAGGACCTTTTCTCTGGCCAACAGCATTCCACTTCGGATCGATTCCCTGAATTTGGTGACAGCCAACGCAACCGATAGTTTCCATCGTTGCTTTACCAGCTTCAGCATTACCACCAGTATATTTGTGGATTGGCTTGTATTCTTTTGCCGTATTGATGATGTATTCCGCCATCGCATTTACTTCGGCGTAATTCTTCTTCTTAAACTCAGGCTTACTATTGTTAGGCTGGTTAAAGAAATGCGGCATACGAGATTTCGGATTAAATGAGAATGGTGACCAAATCCAATTCTTGATCCATTCTTTTGATTTAACTTTTGAAGTTACTTTAACGAGAGCAGGACCTGGCTTCTCAAGGTGCTGCCAGCCTTCAATTTTGTGACAAGCATAACAACCATAGTTCTCAATGAGCTGACGACCGCTATTAAGCTTGTCCGCCATTGGAATGCGCTCTTGATCTTTGTGACACTTCATACACATACCTTCTACGTGCTGAAGTGGAATCATTGGTTGCGGAATTTTGTGTGGCTCATGCCAGTGGTA
>JBEIQF010000353.1:0-3388 GCA_040376635.1 Halobacteriovoraceae bacterium | reverse complement strand
TGTGACGATGGTAACTCTTTCGCATGTGATGAAGCAGAAACTTCTCGTATTCCAGTAACTGTTGGTCTTGAAACAGAAGCTACTTCTTGGTTAACTCTTCGTGGTTCAGTATCTCAAGTTGTTTGGGGTTCAAACGAAATCAACAAGAACGAATCATCTGTTGCTAACTCTACAATCATCAACGCTGGTGCAACTCTTAAGTTCGGCGAACTTTCAGTTGACGGCGTAATTGGTAACGACGACGGTACAGGTCCAGCTGCTAACGGTACTTCTGAAGGTACTATCCGCACTGACTCTCTTATGTCTCGCGTAGCTATGACATACCGTTTCTAATCTCTACTTAATCGTATAGATACAGGGCCAGGCTTTATGCCTGGCTCTTTTTTTTCTCCTCTTGTTGCCCCTACAAGTTTCCTTTTGGCCCCATCATCATTCGAAATTCATAGATAGCTTGTCAGGAAAATCCATTAGTTATTTTTAATTATCTTTAGTATTATTTTCGAAACACAAGGAGTCTCGACAATGAGAAAATTGATCGCTGTGGCAGCTGTTCTTGCCTTTTCATCTGCTCACGCTGCAGAAGAACTTAAATTTGGTGACGTAAACTATTTCCTTAAACAGGGTGAGAAGAATGTTACTGCTGATGTAAGTCAAACATTCTACAAACAGAATGATGGCGGAGATAAAACTGTAACTCGTGCATACCAACTTGATACAACTGCAGCTTACGCTATCACTGATCAGTTCAACGCATTCGTTGGCCTTTCATATGCTTACGAGAGAGAGACTAAAGATAAAACAGGTGGCACAAATAGATTTAACTCTGATGGTTTAGCTAACCCAGCTATTGGTGCTAACTTCCGTCTTCAGAATCAAAATACATCTATGTACAACGTTGATTTTGGTGCTGTAGCTCGTATTAATATCGAAGATGCTGAATACGGTTCATCAGGTGAAGATGGTAACTTCGCTGATGCTAACAACTCTCTCGAGCTAAATGCTCGTATGGGCCGTAAATGGAATGAAGCTAACGAATGGCAACTTGCTGTTGGTGGCGTTTATAACATGGATGGCGAATCTACAATCAACGATGCAAGCGGTGATATCGATGTGGATGAAGATTCTTCATTCGATCTTTTCCTCCGCGCTACTTACCAGTACCGTCCAGTAAATGAATTCATGGTGCTTCTTTCTGCTCAAGCAACTCAGGTTGGCGAAAGAGATGTTAAAGCTGGTGGAACAAAAGATACGATTGATTCTCATACAGATATGGATTTCAAATTCACAGCTAAATATCTTATCAACGATGGCTTCATCGGTAAGTTTAACTGGGGTGTTTCAAGACTTGCAGAAATCGAATCTGATTCAGGTGACGTTGATAACCGTCTTCAAAACTTCTTCGGTGTTGGCGTAGACTTCCTCTTCTAATTTTCTTTCTTATTTCGGGAGGTCATTGTGGCCTCCCGTTCTTTCAAAACTTTCTTTAAAATCATTTCGCGGTCGCTCTCAAGTCCACTCTTATCCATGTAAGATTCAATCTTGCTGATTAAATTCTCGATTTCAGACAATTGTTCCAGGATCTTTTTTGAATGACGAACGATCATAGGTCACCTCTCTGTATAAAGTCTAATACAGTTGTTTGATATATCAAACAAGAAAATATTTCCTTTGAAATCTCGATACTTAACTGATTAGAATGAAAGGAGATAAATGAGGGAATATGAATCGCAGAAATTTTGTCCTTTCTTGGGGACGTAAGCTCTTTTTTGGTCTTTCGTGGCCGCTCACTTCCATGTTGGCAGTGATTTATCTTCGCGCTTTCATCCTTCCAGAGTCCACGCTTGATTGGATTTATTTCGCACTTACATTCTTCGGTTTTTTCGGATTAGTGAACGCTGTCGTTTATTTCTTTGCTTACTGTCCGATCGTTCTCATGATGCCGAGTTATTACATTTCTAGAATTTGGTCATTGCTGTTGATCATCGCATTGAATCTTTTCATTCTTCTCGATGCACTCGCGTTTTCAAATTACCATCATCATCTTTATAGTTTTATTTCGAAGATCTTTCTCGAAGAAGGTTTGTCTTACTTGATTGGTTCTGAAGCCGGACTCATTCTTACAGGCGTTGGATTCGCGATTCTGGCTCTTCTCATTTGGCTAAGAGGCGAGATGATCTGGCGCTCGATGCAGGGAAGATTCAGTAACCCAGTGAAGAACTGGTATTTGATTCTTATTGTTTTCTCTTTGCTCGTAGGGAAACTCATTTATCACTACGGAGATGTACATCCGAAACTTGCAGAAATTTTTCCGCTCGATCAAAACTTTGCACGAAAAGAAATTACGGCCCACAACGATAATAGAAAGTTCTATTATCCTACTGATGCGTTGTCATGCCAGGGTAAATCAAACCCAAATGTTATCTTCATTACATTGAGAGAGTGGAACAATACTCAGGTTGGACCAGAGACGACTCCAATTCTTCATCATATGAAAAAGCATTCTGTGAGCTATAACTCTCACTACAATACTTCTCTTGATGCCGAAGGTGGTTTGTTCTCACTGATGTATTCAGTTCCGTCATCATATATGTCGGCAGTTCATTCAACTCAACCAGCTATTATTCAGGAACTTCAATCACGTAAGTATGAGATCCTGAAGTTTGGTCAGGATGATGACGAAAGAACGATGCAGGAGTTTCGTCAGTGGATTGAGAATCGTTCAGGCGAAGAGATTCAGCCATATTTTCTGAACATTACATTCAAAGCTCACGCATTTGATGTAGATAAGCATATCGGTGAAGTTATTCTTACATTGGAAAAAGAAAGAATCCTTTCACAGTCACACGTGATCATTACGGGTGCCCATTCTGGACCTGATTCAGAGTTTATTCCTCTTTATTACGCTAATCCAGATCGCAAGACAGGTGATGTAAGCACTATCACATCTGTTTATGACGTCGTTCCGACTCTCATGCAGAAAGTATGGAACTGTAAAAAAGTTTTCAAAGTCGCTACGGTTGGACATCCGCTCGATCAGGCAGACAGAGACTGGCTTTTGGTAACTGGAAAAAGTGATTTTAAGATTGTTGATTTCACCAACAAGAACGTAACGACAGTTCAGAATGGTCAGATCTCGGATACGTCTTCAAATCCAAGACATGAACTCATCTTTTCTGCATTGAAGATGATGACGTCATTCAGTAAGTCGAGATAATTCAACAAGCGTTTCAAAGTGTGATGTGTGTGCAAACATATCAAAGATTTTGATTCGCTTGATTTTATAACTGTCTTTCAGAATTTGCAGATCTGCGCTCAAAGTTTCATAGTTACAGCTTGAATAGATAATCGTCTGCGGTCTTTGCTTTAAGAGTAATTGAACCGAAGTACT
>JBEIQF010000326.1:0-3818 GCA_040376635.1 Halobacteriovoraceae bacterium | reverse complement strand
TTGATCAGCAAAGAGATATTCTCAAAGACTGCAAGGTGAAGGTCGCCCTCACCCATCACCCGTACAACAATTCCGGGAAGAGTCACGGCCCAAGTTCTGGTTGGGTTCGCCATTTTCTGAAGGATAATATCATCGGAAAATTTGATTATCTGATATCCGGGCACGAACATCACTTGTCTGATGAAGGAATTGAGAAAGGAACACGCCTACTCATTTCCGGAGCAGGCGGTAACACTGAAAAAGTAAGAGATGGCGGATATCTGGTCTTTGAAATTGAAAAGGACCAGGTCGATTACAAATTCCGTCGATTAACCGAATAGATCCTTCATCGTTTCAAACATATTAGCTTTTGAAAGATAGTTCTTAATGAAGTTCTTATTCTCCGGTTTGTACCAGAAGAAGAATGTTCGCTGCTTAGTCTTGTCATCAAGACTGATCGCCGTTTTCACGGGCTTTAACGTATACGGATGGTATCCAGAATAATAAATCTCAGTCGCAACGGTCATCGGAGTCGGAGTGAAATCCTGAATTTGTTCAAGCTTGTAACCAAGAGCTTTCGTCTTAGCTGCAAGTTTCGCCATATCTTCCGGAGTACAACCCGGGTGAGATGAAATGAAGTATGGAATGATTTCCTGTTTGATGCCTTTCTTACGCGAAACTTCTTCAAAGCGCTGTTTGAACTTATAGAAAAATTCAAAACTTGGCTTTCTCATGAGCTTCAGAACTTCATCTTCTGTGTGCTCAGGCGCCACTTTAAGTCGGCCGGATACGTGATGAGTGATGAGTTGCTCAACATATCGCTCATCCTCTTTTGGATGAGTCGAGCGCGGATCAAACATCAGATCATAACGAAGACCTGAACTCACGAATGCTTTTTTTACATTTTTGTGCGCCGAGATTTCTTTATAAAGCTCAGTCATTTTCTGAGGATTTGTATCAAGGTTCTTACAGATCTGAGGGAAAATACAAGAAGGAGCAGCACACTTATCACAAGTGTCCTGATCAATCCCTTTCATGCCGTACATGTTGGCAGAAGGTCCGCCGATATCTGAAATGTAGCCTTTGAAGTCCGGCATTCTTGTCACGACATCAAGCTCTTTCATGATCGATTTCTTAGAGCGGTTAGCAATCATCTTACCCTGGTGAGCAGAGATTGTGCAGAAGCTGCAACCACCGAAACAACCACGGTGAGTGTTAATCGAAAACTTGATCATATCGAAAGCAGCAATAGGACCGCGATCTTTATATTTCGGATGAGGAAGTCTTGTGTAAGGAAGATCAAAACTTGCATCGATCTCTTTCTCAGTCATTGTCTGGTAAGGTGGATTGATGACGAGGATCTTATCTTCAACTCTCTGAGTGAGGCGTTTAGCAAACTGCTTATTACTCTCCACCTCAACGTGCATGAAGTTTTTCGAGTACGCTTTTTTATCTGCAAGGCAATCTTCGTGAGAAGTCAGTTCAAACGTTTCCCACTGTTTGTTCTTAGGGAGCTCTTCAGAGGCCGGCTGAAGGAAAGCTGTCTGAGGAATTGTCTTCAAAGCATCAAAGCTCTGGCCGCGCATGAGGTATTTCACCACATCACGAATCGGCTGCTCACCCATTCCGTAGATCAGAAGATCCGCTCCACTGGAAGTGAGGATATTCGGCATGAGCCTGTCTTCCCAGAAATCATAATGAGTCACGCGGCGAAGAGAGGCCTCAATCCCGCCGATGATAACTGGAGTATCAGGATAGAGTTTTTTCAGGATCTGAGAATATACTGTCGTCGCATAGTCAGGACGAAAATCAGGAGAACCACCCGGAGTGTAAGCATCGTTAGAACGAAGGCGCTTACCCGCTGTGTACTTGTTCACCATTGAGTCCATGTTACCGGACGTCACACCAAAGAATAGTTTTGGAGTTCCAAATTTTTTGAAATCACGAAGATCATCGCGCCAGTTTGGCTGAGCAATGATGGCGACTTTGAGTCCGAGTGATTCAAAAATTCTTCCCATAACCGCAGCACCGAATGCCGGGTGATCAACATATGCATCGCCTGTAACGAGAACGACATCGAGTTCGTCCCATCCACGCTTTTTTGCTTCTTTTACAGTTGTAGGGAGCCAGGCCGTAATCGGCAGGTCATCAGGTACTATCTTATCCATGCGGGGAATTTACCTGCACGAGCACCCTCTGACAATTTTCCGAGTACTTCTTACAGGTTGGACTTACAGGATTTCTCAAATAAAACGAGAAAACTATGAATTGGAGTACCTGCAAAGCGGGAAACTACGTTATTTATGACTGTTTCCGAAGGTCTATCCGTCTCTTTCAAGATGGCAAAGGCCAGTTCCTGTGAGGCCATCAGGCACTTAGCGAGGGGTAAAATAGCTCCCGAAGCATCCTTAAAACCCGTTCCATCGACACTACCATGGTGCTGTTTAATGATAACGTCTGCGTCTGCCGGAGCATTTTTGTATTTGGCCGCTATCAGGGAAGACTTCAGGGCATGCTCCAGTACAATCTTCTTATCATCAGGCCATAAATCTTTCACCGATTCTTCGGTCCGGTAATCCAGATGAGTAACGTCCGACAAAGAGATGTCACAGAAGAATGAAGCAAAGACGATTTTCTTGATTTGTTCATCCTTATCAGGAACGTTCAGATGATCCACAATCTGAGTAGCAATAAAACTTGTAAGTTCAATAAACCGAAACTGGAAATTAAGATTCGACTGATCTTTCATCTGAGAGAGGTAATTGGAAAACTTATCCTTCCCCTTCATCACATCAACTGAAATACTCTCCATCACACTTTCACAAACTTCAATTACCCGTGGTGGAAGTCCAACACTTTGAACCAGTTCTTTAGTTGTAACAAAAACTTCATTTACAGCTTTTTGTTTTTCGTCCTCAGAAGAATAGTTCCTCTCTACCTTGTTAATCATGTTATTCAAAAGAAGCAGGGAGAAATCCCGGTTATGTTTCTTTTCAAAGTATAAATCAGTAATTCCCTTTGCCTTGAATGCCACGACTGTAGATTCATCAATGTCTTCGTTTGCAGGAATTC
Source organism: Halobacteriovoraceae bacterium (assembly GCA_040376635.1). GTDB lineage: Bacteria > Bdellovibrionota > Bacteriovoracia > Bacteriovoracales > Bacteriovoracaceae > Peredibacter. The sequence continues at coordinate 767 of JBEIQF010000326.1, read as the reverse complement.
GTTTTAGGAACTTACCGTCAGAAATTTTAATATAGAGATCGAAAGGAAGGATTTTAAAATGAATGAGGGCATCTGTAGGCACAGAAATATATCCCGTAACCTCTTTTGCATCGGGCGCAACCAAAGTTTTCAGGTGAGTGATGAGGGACTCAACCTTATCCTGAGGAAAAGTTCTCGAGTTCTTAATTTCACGTGTTTCATTACTCAGCATGATCACATTCTTAACTGATCCACCCTTCTCATTTATCGCCTTAACTAAAAAATTGTAATCGACCTTGACCGGTGGCTCATCCACAATCAAGACATCAATGTCACCCAGTAATCCAAGCATTGACTGAAATTCATCGACTGTATCCTTAACCACTGGGGCAAAACCTGTCAGGCTTTTGCATTCAATGTCTAAGAGAGTTTTAAAATCCAATCGTTTCGTGAAGGCCACAATCTGCGACATAGTTTATCCTGATTTATTTTTGGGCCACAAAGCCTTTAACTAAGCTTTTAACGAGATCTGAATCATAACGGGCGAGATTCTCTCTTTCAGCGAGGAACTCCTTGATGCCATCAAGTGGAGAACATTCTCTTTCCATGATGAGATCTGAAAAGCCATCTGCGAGTCCAATAATCTTGGCCAAAGGAAAAATCTTCTGACCGGTTAAACCCATTGGGAAACCCGAACCGTTATTCATCTCATGATGCTGAAGCACAATATTCTGAATGGCCGCAGTGATACTGGGAATTCCCTGCAGGGATTCAGTTCCTTTTTCGGG
>JBEIQF010000424.1:0-2716 GCA_040376635.1 Halobacteriovoraceae bacterium | reverse complement strand
GTATCAGGGCTGATTGAAATGAGTGGTGCTGTTGTCGCAGGATTAGTGATGGAGCAGACTGTAACTCTTCTTCCCTTCTTCCTGTCTCTTGCAGGTGGAGCGATGATGATGTCTGTAGCTATGGAAATTTTTGAGAATAAAAAGATTGTCGCAAGTCAGTTTGTCGGAGGATTGATGGTTATTCCTCTTACTAACTTTATACTGGGATAAGATTTTCCATTGAAGGCTGGATGATCACCGGCAAACATGAACGTGGAAGATCCACGAAGAAAGTAGCTCCTTTACCAATCTCACTTTCAACCCAGATCCTGCCTCCGTGAGCAGCAATGATCTGCTGTGAAATAAAAAGACCCAGTCCAAGACCACTCACCTCACGTGCGAGTAATCCACGTTCATAACGTTGGAAGATTTTCTCCTGGTCTGATTTCGGTATCCCAAGTCCTTCATCCTTAACAGCAATGCGAACGCTTTCCTGATAATTCCTGATGGAGATTGTAATCGGTTTCCCCTGACCGTATCTGATCGCGTTGGTGATAATATTGGTCATGACCTGCTCAATTCTGAGAGGGTCCCATTCACCTAAGGCATTTTCGATATGCTCGATTGTTGGTTGACCTGATCCGCAAGCTTCAAACTGTTCTCTTGTTCTTCCCAGAATGTCTCTCAACATTCCGCTGAGTTCACACGGTTCTTTCTTGAGAGAAAGTTTCCCGGTTCTGATGCGTGAAATATCCAACATGTCATCCACGAGTCTTGTCAGGCGATCAAGCTGCTTGGAATTCTTCTCTAGGAAATTCTGAATTTTCTCCGGAGTGTACGCCAGAGGATCACGGCGCAGAATATTTCTCTCATACATCTGGATAGAGAGTTTCAAAGACGTAAGAGGTGTTTTTAATTCGTGAGAAGCAATCGCCATGAATTCATCACGAACAGAGAGTGCGTGAAGAAGATTTGCTTCAGTCAGACGGAGTTTATGTTCAATCACCTTCTGATCAGTAATGTCGATATTAATTCCGATGAATTTAAGATTCTTACCTTTTCCATCCTTAACGATCTTTCCTCGGGCGAGAATCCAGCGGATCGCACCTTGTTTTGAAATGATCCGAAACTCATGACTGAGCTCACGGCTCACTGTCGTTATTCTTTTTACTGCCTGAGAAGCAATGTCCCTGTCTTCCTGATGGATAAATGTTAACCACGTCTCAAAAGTCCCGTCGAATTCACCTGGCCCCATACCGTAAATATTTTCAAGTTCACTCGTCCAGATAATCTTGTTTGTATCAACGTTCCACTCAAAAGCTCCGATTTTACCTGCCTTCTGGGCGAATTCCAGGAAGTCCTGATTCTCTCGAATAAGATTCTGAGACTTCACTTGTTCCGTCATATCCTGGAAGGTTACACCGACAGCGAAAATTTCACCTGTAGCAGGATGTTTGATTGGATAATAACTGACCTGCCCAGAAACCGGACATGTACTATGGCCAGCGAGACCTGTCATCGTAATGCCCATGAATGATTCACCCGATTCAAAAACCTTTTCAATCATCATCTCCATTTCATCAGCATCGGGAACAATCTCTTTAATTGTTCTGCCCAAATGCATTTCTGGAGAGAGTTCATTATAGCGGGCGAGTGTTTCGTTGATTCGAATGTATTTATGTTCACGATCGATGAGAGCAAAACCAATGGGAGATTTATGAATGGACTGATCGAGAATGGCGAGGGCTTCTTCCGCCACACGTTTATGGCGAAGATTCATATTAAGTTGAATCTCTTTAACTTGTGCTTCTTCCTGAACTTCCACAACTGTTGCCATAAAGTAACCAACAATCGCAGTCCCGGCACTCAGACACTGAATCCACAAGAGATCTTTCTCTGGTGAGCTCACATCAAACACACCCCAAAGATAAGTGGATTTCCAGATAGCCATGAATCCTACAATCATCGTAGCAACACTCACTCCCCTGAAACTGAATCGAAGGGCCGCCCATGTCAGAAGTGGCAGAAGGGCGAATTTTTTTACGCCATCGTTATCAAAGGCCCAATAGCTCGTCAGAGTAAGAAGAATAAAGAGAAGAATTCCTTCAGGGTTTGAATATTTTCTTCCCTGAAGTCTCGTGAAACTAAGGATGAATGGAGTGAAAATGAGAATGCCCAGGGAATTACCAATGAAGAATGTCACCCAAGTTTTAGGTATGCCCGGTAGATTTACCATTCCGCCAAAATACATAAAGGCAATCGCCACAGTGCTCGCAATGAAAGGTGCAAGGAAGACAGCTATACCAATGAAGTTGAAAATATCTGCGGGGCTCTTAAATTTAAAACGTCCTTTTCCAACAGCATGGAGAAGGATGGAGGCAATCATGGATTCAAGAAGAGCTGAAGTGATGAGACCGATAAGAGAAACGAAGGGTGCCTGGCTACGAAAGGCGAGATAACAAACACCAAAGATGATTCCGGGAATGGCTTGCGGCCATCCGAAGATCAGAACCATGGCGAGTGCGAGACCACTTGGCGGCCACAAAGGAGAAGCGTTCACCTGAAAAGTTGAAAAAAGAAGACCAACATTCCCAGCGAGAACATAAGTGAAGGCGAGAAGAATATTCATGAGTCCCAATTTCCTGTAGGAAAGAAGAACTCTGCCCTGGTCTGTCATGAAAGAGGGAAATAACAAGAATAAAGATTGAGTTCAAGGGATTCAAGAAAACTTATGTTG